>JAAENB010000537.1 GCA_024224995.1 bacterium
TCCCACGAAGAAGGCCAATGAAACAGGCGGCGGGGGCCTGCTCGGTTTTTCCGAACTGCTCATGGACTTTGAGACTTCCTCGTTCTCTGTGGAAAAGGGAGATTTTATTGTGCTCTATAGCGACTGCCTGCTTGAGTCGAACAACGGCAGAGATGACGGATTTGGAATGGAACGGATCCTGCAGTCCATTGAAAACGCCAATGCCGGTTCGGCAGATGATCTGCTGAACTGCCTGCTTAGTGATTTTTATTCGTATGTTGGGGATGCAAGTGAGCTCAGGGATGATTTGACCGTTATTGTGTTAAAGCGTTTGTGAGTTCTTTTTTATAAAAAAAATAAAATATAAAGGAAGTCTAATATGAAAAAAATAGTTTTAATTTGTTTGCTGTTAACAATGATTAGCGTGAGTCTTTCCGCGATAGTGGAATCGACGGATGAATGGGCAATGAGGGCGCTGAATATTCAGGCAGGTGTGGACAATGACGCGCCCCTGAGTGAAACCACCTGGGCTGGAACGCATAATTCATATGCCAATGCCGATGATGATAATTTTCTGGATCTTAACCAGGGAATGTCTCTTACTGATCAGTTGAACAGCGGTATCCGTGAACTTGTTTTTGATGTCTATTATTCCGGCGACGCGATTTTTAATATTGGTAAAGCGCTTCGGATGTGTCACGGGACGTGTGAGAAAAACGTTTCCGGGTGGAGAAAATTAAAATACGGATTAAATGATATTCGGCAATGGCTTGAAAATGGAAACCCGGACCAGGTGGTCATCTTAAAACTGGAACTCGGCAGTTCAGCTAAAAAGAAGCTGAATAAAGTTGAAGATAAAATAGAAGATTGTATTGGTGATTATGTTTATCGTACTACAAATGTATCTAATTACGGAGAACTGGGAAATAATAACTGCACGGAATTGCCATCGGGCTCACTGACCAAATCAAAAATTTTAAGCGCAGGTAAAAATATTATTGTCCTGTATACCGGCAGCTGCCTGGGAGATGGAGGCCTCAATAAAAATATTTTCTACGGCGGCAGCAGCGTTGATGATGTTAGTTCCGTTAATGACCTGGAATCTCTCTCTTCCGCTTATAAAAACACGACCCTTATGAGAACAAAAGATGCAGCTACAAAGCAGGGGACCTTTGGAAGCGATTCGGTAAAAATGAAACCCGGTAATGTGGCCGATTTTATGAATGCCGGTTTGAATATCTTTGAAGTCTATGGTTTTAACGCAGACGGCAGTGACTGGAAAAAAGAAGGGGAGTATCCTGTTGGTGCTGTTGACCTGGTCTGGTCCTGGGACCAGGCCGGCTATGAACCCAATGGAACCGGCGATTATGCCATGGTGAAAAGTGATACCGGCCGTTTTAGAGACGCGTTGGGCAGTGAAACAATGCATGCCGCCTGCCGCCGGCTTGTTAATGCCGATGGAAGCCGCGCGTATGCTGATTGGAAGATTACCGGCACAAGAGTAACCGTTGCTGAGGCGGAAAACTCCTGTATCTCCGAATTCAATGGAGAATATTTCTTTGCCGCTCCAAGAAACAAAATAGAATTGGACAGCCTTGCTGCCGCAAGGAATGAAGCGGGTTTTAGCGATGAAGATATATGGATTAATTATACGTACGAAAGCGGATCATGGAAGGCCGACATTGGTGAGGCCGATGAGGATGTGGAGAGTTACTGCAATAGCGGCGGGAATGCTTCTATTTGTGACTATTTAGATGAATATCTTGACCTGGTTCAATAGGCGGAGTTATTACCTTTAGCTAGATTCTTTCAAGGTGCAGACTCCGCTCAGACATCGGATGGCCGGGAAAAATACGGAAGAAACTGCGGTGATACCGGGGTCTGTTTTGCGAAGGTGCTCCGGCCAGGGTTGGGTTCTGAGAGACGTTGCAGTGCAACGCCTTTACTGGCTGGTTTCTGGCCAGGGTTATGGAGATTCCGGGAAGGAGGGTTCGGTACGTGTAGGGGCACGGGCGGATGATCCGCTGCATCGTGCCGTGCCCTCACGGTGTTTATTTGGGATCCCCCCTCTGTGGTGTTGACCCGGGATGATCTGTAAAAGAAAAACAAACCTTATAACAATAGAATTCCCGGTTTTTTGATTGATTTTCATAAGCATATGCTTTTTTATGTAAAAGGAAGAGTTTTTATCCGGGAGAAGGCATGAAATACAAGAGA
>JAAENB010000538.1 GCA_024224995.1 bacterium
GCAGGGTCAGCTGCTCTCAAGAAACTAAATTGTGCATGTAAGCGGGCGTGGAAGCATCCCCCTCTTCTAAATGCTGCGGAACTCGCGTTGCTCAAACAGTCCTCACATTTAGAAGAGGGGGATGCTTCCACGCCAGATGCAGCTCGCAATGCTATTTAGTTTCTGATCTATTTTTTCCCGGCCATCCGGTGTCTGAGCGGAGCCGAAGACCCGGGTCAGGTGCTACCTAGTAAAATTCCTCACCATTGTTCTCATCTTCTTCGATTTCTTCCCTGGCAAGCTTTTCAAGAACCTCTTTTTTAATAGAGTACTTATTATTAATAAGCTCCAGATCAAATTTTGATATTTCCAGAACCCGGTCATTGTCTTTCACCCGCAGCATTTCTTTTAAGGTATCAACAGATAACACAAAGCACGATCGATCTTCCGCGAAAACCTGGCTCCCCTGTTTGGGTAAATTTTTGTTTTGTTCTTTATAGGTATTATATTCATACCCCAGGCAGCACAACAGCCTTCCGCACATTCCCGATATTTTAAGAGAATTAAGATTCAGGCTTTGTTCTTTGGCCATTTTAATGGAAACAGGATCAAACTCCTCTCTCTGGTGACCGCAGCAATGCTCACGTCCGCAAGGGCCAAATCCGCCTACGAGCCGGGCTTCATCCCGGACCCCGATCTGCCTCATTTCGATCCTTGTCCTGAATACGGAAGCCAGCTCCCGCACCAGTTCCCTGAAGTCTATCCTGTTCTCGGCAACAAAATAAAAAATGATTTTTGTTTTGTCAAACAGGCACTTTACCGAAACCAGTTTCATCGCAAGTTTTTTACTCTTTGTCTTCTCCTTGCATACGTCAAAAGCCCTTTTTTCAACTGATACAATCTCCGGAATCTGTTCAATATCCTTTGGAGTAGCCTTTCTCAGAAGTTTTCCCTGAACCTCCACTTTCGGAGCTTTCCGAAGCCCTGAATGCTTCATAACTTTACCTATATCAATACCATGTTCTGTCTCCACTACAGAAAGTGTATTTTGTTGAATAAACAGGTGATTTGTATCAACATAATATACCTGGTAGCTATTTCTCAGTTTTACAGCAGATATTTCCATATTCTTTCCTTTTTATTAAACCTTTTATTAAACCGTTTTTATAAGGCCAATTCCGGGACTCCAATCTCATTCATTGTATCAATAGAATACAACATCCCTTTTAGAGTACTCTTAATATTCAGATTATTGGAATACCCTTTTCGGAGAGCAAGTAGAATTTTTATTATTTTGCTCAACTTTTGAAAATCCCGCACTACTATAGAGCTTATCACCGGGTCATTTTCATTGCTTGAGACACCATCCCGACCAATATACTGCCTCAAAAGCATACGGTAAATATTAACCAGGATCATTATAATATTGTCCACATCCGTTATCCCGGTATTTTTTTGGATGGTCTTTATATCAAAATTTAAGCTCCCCCCATTTTCCAGGTAACGCGAGATCATTCCGGCAAAAGCAATAATCTCATTAAACACTGCTTCATCAGCAAGAAGCAATGCCAGTTCAACAGAACCGCCCGAGAACTCCGGAATAAGACCAATACGGGAATTATCCATTCCGTGATTTGCCAGAATTTCCCTCATTTCATTTTCTCCTAAGGGATAAAAAGGAACCAGGGAACATCTGGATAAAATTGTTGGGAGAATCTGCGATTTATTCGTAACCGTCAGGATAATATGAGCCCCCTCCGGCGGCTCTTCAATTGTTTTAAGCAGGGCATTCTGCCCTTCTATTGAAACGCGGTCTATTCCATTGATTATAGCACCATATTGTCCTGATACGGATTTCCGCGTCATTTTATCAATTAACCACCGGACACTCCCCTCTTCTTTCTTTTCAGCGTTCCCAATTGGGATCTTTCCTTTTTCATCGGGATGAAGCTCTATTACATCGGGAAATGTCCCTTTTGCAATGGCAATACAGGTAGAACAGGTAAGACAGGGAGGATCGGAAGCAGCGCAAAAAAGATTTTTCAACAAGCGCAGGGCCACCTTCTTCTTACCAATCCCGGGCATACCGGAAAAAAGCATGGTTTGCGCTACCATGTTTTTCTCCATCATAATTTCCAGCCTTCGTACCTGGAGCCGGTGTCCTGTAATTCCTTCTCTGTTCATAATTTAAGTTCAATGCTTCGGCTTCGCTCAGCACAAGAGTTTAAAATTCAAAGTTTTTTGAGAGTATTTCAATGTACAAGGTCAAAAACGAGGCCGCGAATCTCTTCTATTGTTTTCATAAGATTAAAGGCTTTATTTGATTTTGTTATAGCAGAGGAAATATCCAATAATTTACTGTTTATTATCTCAAGAATGGTAAAATCAGCCCGGTCCCTTCTTCTTCTCGGCAAGGTCTTTGTTTCGCTTCCCTCATCAAGAGCTAATCTTAATATTTTTTGAACTATTGCCTTATATTTATTCATTTCATAAAAAGACTGGGTGTCCAAAAAACGCCTTTCCTGGTCCCTTAAATCCGTAAGCAATTCTTCAATAGTACCATCTACAGCAAACTTAACGGTACTATCCAGCTCCGCAGCAAAAGTCTCCTGCTTCCGGCCCACTGCTGACGCCTTCTTCTTATTCTTAACCCTTTTATTTTCTTCCCGCTTTATATTTGCCTGCGTAATTTCAATCATCTCTAAAACCGATCACCGATTACCCGGCCCTCCGGGCCACCGATCACCTTCCCCCTATTCAGGTCTCTTGTTTATTGTACAATTTCCTTCAAATTTAACTCCCTCTTCCATTACCAGGGAAGGAGTTATTATATTACCGTGCACTTTCCCTGTGGGCAGCAGGTGAACCTTTTCGGTAGCGTAGATATTACCCCGAACAATTCCTCCCACAACAACAATACTGGCCTTAATGTCGGTATTTGCATCCCCTGATTGCCCCACAAGAACCTTGCCTTCGGTTTCAATTGTGCCCTGGAATTTTCCGTCAATTCGAAGGAGGCCGTTTATTTTAAACTCCCCCTTAAATTCCGATCCCTCACCAATGATGCTGTTTATATTATCTTCAAACTGTGTTTTATTTTTTGCCATATCTTCTATACTTTCTTTTTTAAATTCTTTTGCTCTTACTCATTAAAAATATACCCAAAAAACCGGAAAATCAATTAAAAAATGGGCTGGACGTGACATAATAGATTTATTAATCCTGGTTTGCAAGCAAAATTTATGAGAAAAGGAATATTCAAAATTATTTTAGCGCCCAATGAAAGATGATTTGACAAAATAATGAATTATATATTTCTTTTAATAAACAATAATAACAATTATAATTCTAATTATTCATAAAAGAGGAGAAATAAAGTGAGAAAAAAATCTTATAAAAAAATATTACTGTTTATATTAATTGCACCATTCGCATTATGCGGTTTTTTCTGCCCCGACAGCATCAATATTAAAGATGTTGTAACAGACAAAGAAAAAATAGATACTACCACCAATCCTGCTCATAAATACCTGCTAAAACAGGAATTATCCGAGAAAGAAATAAACATGTCCAATATTTTAGTAAAAGATGTGACCGCGTCCACCAATATTGATTACGATTACTGTGTAATTGCCGATGTTGATACTCAAAAAGGGAAAGTGGAATGCTATATTTTCACCAAAAACATACACACCATCTCAAAACTAAAAAACGGTAAAACCCGGATCAATGTAAAAGGACAATTCGGCAGATTCTTTACCATGCTCGACGAATATTACACTAAAATTGAAATTATTACTGCCTCAATTGAAATAATCGAAGAAGGGTCAGCTCCGGCTGAAAAAACCGCTGAAGAAGCTGCTAAACCGGAAGAATCGAAAGAAGAATAAAAAGAGGCCAGCGTACAAACATAATTTAGTTTCTTAAGAGCAGCAAGCCCCGTGGTCACGTCTCAATATAGGGTATATGAACCCGGAATGTAAGCTATGCCTGGAGCAATACCTCGGCAGAATGTTCGGAACTCGCTCCGCTCAAACAGCCTCACAATCTGCCGAGGCATCGCTCCAGGCATAGCTTACATTCCGAATTACGTTTTTCGGTATAATGAGACACGACCGACCAGTGTAGCGGGGAAAAAATACGTCAGAAACTAAATAATATTGCGAGCTGCATCCGGCCTTGAAGTAGTATGGGCTCTTTGGGTTGTGAGGACTGTTTGAGCGGAGCGAGTTCC
>JAAENB010000539.1 GCA_024224995.1 bacterium
AAGTACCTCAGCAAAAGTTTTGCACCATAATTTATATTCAGTGCCATGAATTTAAAAGAAAAGAGTTCATTCAAAATGGTACAAAATATATGATGAGGTACTTAACTTAATGGCAGTGACGCTCTGCGTGGGAACGAGGTTTTGTTGAAAGTTTTCGATCTACTGATACTGTGTTATGCTTACCACATTTACGCATTTTTCTCAATCTTTTTGTCTCAACCTGGCCTTTTCTCATAACTATTTGATAATACAATATTAAAAAATCCTGATTATAACGGATTTTGGGAAGGTCCGGCCGAACGTCATGGCGTGGGCAAGCGGTTTGTCTGTTTCCTTTAAAAATGCTCAATTGTTCAGCATCCCCGGAGGCTTTTATTTTCTTTTTCCAGTTCCCTGATCTTTTCATGAGCTTCCTGCTTAAGATCAGGAGCAAATCCGTTTATTTCTTTTTCAAACCTGCTCCGCAGGATCAGGTTGAGTGTGCCGTCCTGAATTCTCAGCCATATCAAAATAAAATGGAATAATGTCACCGTTTTCACTCCAGAGCCGGTTGAAAATGCGTTGCACAAAAGCAGTTTTCCCGCTTTTCCTGCGGGCAAGGATGACCCTGGATTTGGACAATTTTTTCGGGATATTGGCAATCCATTTTTCAACGTTTTTAAATTCTTTTTCCCTGCCCACAAGCAGATCAGGATTACCGATTTTTTCCTGTAACGGATATTTCATAATTTTTATCTCCTTATTATTAACCCACCGGGGGCGCATTCCGTGAAAGTAGGAAAATTTTCATGTGTGAATTCCGTTAAGCTGTGTGTGTATCTTTTTCAGGACACGGATGAAGATCAGGCAAAAAATCCTTAAGCGATTTTTTGATTTTTATATGAAAGTGCCAGAAACCGGGTTTTTTAAAAAAACCCGGTTTCTTCTGCTTTCATGCTTCGTTGTGACCGGAAAGTCATGGATGTTTATATGAAAAGTATCTGGAGTGCAAAAATTGAGCGAAGCGGTTTTTTTTG
>JAAENB010000540.1 GCA_024224995.1 bacterium
GCTGGTTGGTGCGTCGAAGGGCAGTTTTACATTTGTCGATAAAAGCGCGGCAAACAAGCGCAACGCTCTCGAAATGGAAAGCCAACTGTTTGACGCTATGCGCAGCAGCGGTGCCGGCTTCGACCCTAACGCCTGGGTTCGTAAGAACATGCACGCTTACGCCACAAAAGCCTATCACGAAAGTTATAATTCGCTAAACAAAGCGCTGGTAAATGCGGCGATAGTGCGCAAAGGCGATGGCATTAGAATTGATTACCCTGCCACAAGGGCGAGACTAGAGGAAATGGCACGGGCTCGCTCACACGACCCGGGTGCGCTTGAGGCGTTCGAGGGAGAGTTACGGCAGTTGGAAGAGATCGACAAATCGACGGTAAAGGTTGACGAATGAAGCCATTAAACGACGCTGAGAACTATACCAGGCCGTCCGACGTTGACGATTTCGCGACGCACGCTGAGAACTATCTAGCGCCACGTCACCATGTTCCGTCCGTTATCGACAAGGTAAATGATGATGAAGCTATGGCTGCCCGGGAAAAACTCACCGCCGACACCGATGCTATTGTCGGCGGGTTATCGAAGAACGCGCCACCGAGGGCCGATTACGATTACGAGGAAGCGGTCGGAGGCGGCCAGCTGTTCAAGCCCAAAGAGGACGGATCGATCGACTATCCGAACGCGCACATCA
>JAAENB010000541.1 GCA_024224995.1 bacterium
AGGTAATATCGGCTCTATTTAGTAGTATATCCCTTTGAAAACACGTAAACACGCTAGTCCCGCAAATTTTTCAAACCCGTGTAATCTATGTTTCATTTTCGCCGTGATGACAATGCATTTTTCGAATTTTCTAAAAAAAACATTTTACATTTTTCGCAAAAGAGCCACAATTTACACTGTTCAACACGAATCATAAGCAAAAAATGCATCTTCCGCGGTTTCCAAGCGAAATTACGCAAATTTTGAAATTTCGAGTTTTCGCCGTCGGCGGCCCCGAAACTCGGCATAAAACGGGAACAAGTGCAAACTCGGTGGAAATGGCGACCTCCTTGGGTAAATCGGCCACGGCGCGTTCATTGGTGAAAGTTTCAACGCGCTACGACTTCTAAATCGCTCGCAATGGCGAGTTGCCTCCGCTGGGGTCGAAATCCAAAATTCGATTTCGCGGAAAATTCAATACCGCCGCCCGCCGACGGCCACTACAACGCCAGTTGGGACTTGCCTGGGGTAAACCGGACACGGCGCATCCAATGGTGAAAACTAGAAGACGCTACGACTTTTCAATCGCCCGTCATAGGCGCCGAAATTGCGAAAACGGCGTTTCCGGGGTCCCGAAAGTATTTTCTGTAACAACAGTTCTCGAGACCTACCCGGCCGATCTCGATGAAACTTTCACAAGTTATCAACGACATGTTCCCATGAGGGAATCGGCTAGTCTCGGCGGGCTCGCTGCGCTCCCTGAGTTTTGCCGATTTTTCA
>JAAENB010000542.1 GCA_024224995.1 bacterium
AAAAAAAAATGAGCTCTTGACAAAGAGCAAAACAGAAGGTATAATTTTGAAAAGACCTGTGAATAAGATGAACGAAAAACAAAAAAAGGGGTTCCTTTATGAGTTCTCATGTAATAGCACCGGAATTTGACAGAAGCGCCGCTCCCAAAACATTGGCCCATATGCTGCGCCGGGCGGGAGAATATTCCAAAAATGAAAAAAAGATAGGTGTATATTACGTTAATCCGGACAGAAGTGAAACCTTCCAATCATATGGCGACCTGGTGGAGAACGCGACCCGGATCTATTGGGAGCTCAGGAACATCGGTATAAACAAAGGCGATAAACTGATGCTCCAGATCCGGAATGAATACAATTTTCTTAATGTCTTCTGGGCCTGTATCCTGGGAGGAATTATCCCCGTGCCTCTAACGGTAGCGGCAGTAACAATGAATGCAGGTGAAGCTTTCGCGAAAGTATTAAACGTCTCAAAACAGGTCGAAAATCCCCGAATACTCACAGAATATGGTTTAAAAGACGTGATCTCCCGGCTGAATAATGAAAGGGGCGATGAATTTCCCAACATCCCCGTCTTCTATGTGGAAGACCTGAATAAATTATCCCCGGAAGAGACGGCAAAGGAGATAGAAGATTTTCCGAAAGAAGAAGACCTGGCTTTTCTCCAGTATTCATCGGGAAGTACGGGAAGTTCCAAAGGGGTAATGCTCACTCATTATAACCTCATTAGTAATGTCTACCAGTTAATAAACAGGCATGAATTGACAACAAATGATTTTTACGCGAACTGGATGCCGCTCACCCACGACATGGGACTGATCTGTTTCCATATGCCGCCAATCGGTTCCCTGGCAAGCCAGTTTAAAATGAGGCCGGATCTTTTTGTTAAGGACTGTTCTATTTACCTGGAAAAAATATCAAAGTTTAAGGCGACCGTATGCGGTGGGCCGAATTTCGCTGTTTCCTGGCTCACGGAACGGATTCCCGATGAATTTATAGAAAAACTCGATCTTTCTTCTTTAAAGATAGTAATGAACGGAGCGGAACCCATTTCAGCGCCTGTTGCGCGGGAGTTTAATAAAAAATACGAGAAGGCGAAACTCAATCCTAATGCCATGTACTATTCCTATGGAATGGCAGAAGCCTGCGTGGGGATTACCCTTGCCGGGCCATTGTCCGAGCCCATTAGCCATAAGCTGGACAGGGAAGTGTTTACCCTGAATTCCGAGGTGGTAGACGCCACTGAAGACAGCATTGACACCATTGAATTTGCCGACTGCGCGTCCCCTCTGAATGGCATGGAGCTCAAGATCCTTGATGAACAGGATACGCTGCTTGATGAAGACCAGGTAGGGAACCTGGTGGTAAAGGGACCAAACGTAACCACCGGGTATTATAATAATCCCGAAGCGAATGAGGATCTGTTTACGGCGGACGGATTTTTACGGACCGGTGATATTGGATTTATTCGAAACGGACGGTTTACCATAACGGGCCGGAAAAAAGACGTTATTTTTGTAAATGGACAGAATTATTATTCACATGACCTGGAAGCCATATGCTGGCCCGTAGCGGGAGTGACAATAGGGTGTATTGCTGTTATTGGGGCAAACAATCCCCGGAGCGGTAATGAAGAAATAGCGGCCTTTGTCATTTTTAAGAAATCCATGGGAGAGTTTGTTCTGCTTCATGAGGAAATTATGAAACAGGTGAATAAGGAGATTGGAGTATCCCTTAATGCCGTAATTCCCGTTCGACAGCTACAGCGGACAACAAGCGGGAAGCTTCAGCGCTTTAAACTGAGAGAGGATTTTAAGAAAGGGTTTTATAATGAGAAGATAAAAGAGATAAAAAAAGCAGTAGAGGAATATAAGCTGGAACAGCTGAAGAATATTATTCAGCCCACTTCGGAGCTTGAATTTAAAATTCGAAAAGCATGGGCCGAAGTTCTTCGTATGCGGGAAGAACGGATCGGCGTGGAGCACAAGTTCCTTGAGATTGGAGGAAATTCCTTGCGTGCTATTCGGCTTCTGGCATTGCTGGAAAAGATCGCCGGGACCGAGCTGCCGCAGGAAGTGCTCATCAAATGCCATACCATACAGGATATAGCCGATTACCTGTCGGAAATGGAAAAAGATGATCTTCCCATTAAAGACTATATTATGCCGGAAGCGGAAAAAGAAGCAGCCGGTGCCGTAACCGGAATTGCCGTAACAGGGATTGGCGCTATTTTTCCCCGGGCCTATTCAACAGAAGAATTCTGGAATAACCTTGTTGAGAGGAAGGTGCTTATTGAAAGTGTTTCCGGGGAAAGAAAGGCCCTGGCCGGCGTATCGGAATGGGAAGGCTGGATGGCTCTTATACAGGATGTTGACAAATTTGACGCCGGGTTCTTTGGCATGTCCGCTGAAGAAGCGAATGTGATGGACCCGCAGCAGCGCTTAATGCTGGAAGCCGCGTACCAGGCTTTTGAGGACGGCGGAATCGCTTCGCGGCTAAAAAATGAGAATAATATCGGGGTTTATATTGGAGCCAGTGTAAACAGCTATCTTGAACTGGTTGTTGATTCTATCAGGAAAAACGGAATTGACGGACTGGATCCCCATGTATTACCCGGGAATATTATGAATATGGTTGCCGCAACAGTATCACATATTTTTAATCTAAAGGGCCCGGCTATGACCATTGATACTGCCTGTTCTTCTTCACTGGTGGCGCTGGATCACGCGGTAAGTGATTTACAGGCGGGAAAAATTGATTACGCCCTGGCCGGCGGAGCGAATCTTGTACTCAGTCCTTCCGTACCGCTGCTGTGCGGCATAGGAGGAATTCTTTCTCCCGGGAACCGGTGTAAGGTTTTTGATGCCGGCGCGGACGGAACAGTTCTGGGTGAGACGGTCGCTGTTGTTCTGCTGCAGCCCCTGGCGACGGCTTTGAAAAATAACAGCAAAATATACGGTGTTATTAAGGGGATCGCTACCAATAATGACGGTTCTTCTTTTGGCATAATGACCCCCAATCCCAAGGGGCAGTTTAAAGCCCTGGTCGATGCCTATAAAGACGCGAATATTGATCCCGGTACGCTGAGTTATGTGGAAGCTCACGGAACGGGTACGGTTATTGGCGATCCTGTTGAAGTCCGGGGGCTTAACCAGTTATTTAAAGAGTTTAGCGACAAAAAACAGTTTTGCGGTATTGGTTCCGTAAAGAGCAACATTGGCCATTCATTGGCAGCCGCAGGTATGGCGGGTCTTATTAAGACGCTCCTGTGCCTGAAAAATAAAAAGCTGATTCCTAACTTACCAATTGATAAAATAAATCCCTTCCTGGAAATAGAAGATACGGCCTTTTTCCCGGTTACGGAGGTACAGGATTGGAAACCGGTACATGGAAATCCCCGAAGAGCGGGAGTGAGTTCCTATGGAATAGGCGGTACTAACGCTCATGTTGTCCTGGAAGAGTATACCGGTACTGAGAACGCCGGAGATGGAAAAAATGATATGGAACGGGGACTGCATCTCTTAACCGTTTCCGGTAAGGATGAAGAGGCGCTGCGGGCAAATATCAGCAATCTTAAGTCCTGGATAGAGAAAAAGGGCGATATGACATTGCCCGATATTTCTTATACAAGAAATGTTTTTCGCGAACATTTTTTCCACCGGAAAGCCTTTGTGGTAAAAGATCTCACGGAGCTGCGGAAGTGTTTAGGCGGCCAGGGTGATAGCAGTATGGAAAAATCGGGATTTTACGGAAAGAAAAAGCCGCCCAAATTGGCGTTCCTCTGCTCCGGCGCCGGAGATGAGTATGTTGGCATGGGAGAAAATTTATATACTTCCCAGCCTGTTTTTAAAGACCGGACAGACAAATGCGCCAATGCCCTGAAACCGCTGCTGAAAGAAAGCATCGACATACGGTCAATTCTCTGTCCTCAAAATGCCGATGAACGGGCAAAAGCGGAGCAGGTTATTCATGAAGAATGGCTCGCGCTGCCCCTGGTATTTGTCGTGAGTTATGCCCTGGGAGAGATGTGGAAGGCCTTTGGTATTAAGCCAAATTTTATTACGGGTCACGGTATTGGTGAATATACTGCCGCCTGTTTGGCTGAGGTTATGGCCGTTGAAGAGGCGCTAACGCTGGTGGCAGGCATTGGCAGGGGAGATCTTGATGCCGTTAATAAAACGCTTAAGGGAATGAAACTGAGCGAGCCGCTTATTCCTTTTATTTCGGGAATAAGAGGGAATATCGCGAAGGGAACGGTGGCGTCTCCGGATTACTGGATCGACCAGTTAAAGAATGAGAATGACTTTAAAGAAGGGGCTGTGTTCCTTGAAGAGAAAGGCTGCATGGTATACCTGGAAGTTGGACCCGGGGAAAAGTTAAAAGAATTTACCATGAACAATGTTATCGACAGGAAAGGGGAGACCTTTTTGATCTCAATTGATGAAGGCGTTAGCCAGGAATGGGAAACCGTTCTGGAATCGATTGCTGAGTTCTATGTTTCAGGGTTTTCTATCAATTGGGAAAATTTTGATTCCGGGTATAAGAGAAAAAGAGTTGACCTGCCAACATATGCCTTTAATAAAAAGTCATATTGGATTGGCCGGGAGTAATTTATGGATAAAGCTGAAATTGTAGGACTCATAAGAGACGAGCTCGCCAGACTGCTGGATGTCGCTGTTGATGATGTTCTGGAGGATGAGGATCTTCTCGATATAGGAATTGAGTCGTCTCACGCCATGAAAGTTATCGACATGCTTTCAAAAGCGATGAATATTAAATTGAACCCCGTGGTGATATTTGAATTTTCTACAATTGATGAGCTGGCCGATTACCTGGTTAAAAAAGCCGGGTAATCGGCTATACCGGTATTTTTTGATCTATGGGATTCCATGGCCACCAAGATCAATAAAAGTATAAGTTATATCATCGGATAATTGTACTACATTCCCTGCCGGATCCTTAAGTTCAACGAGTGTTGTCTTTATTTCAAAAGTATTATAATCATACAATTCCCAACCTGTTTTGCTGGTAGAATATCCCTGCCATGAAGACCAGCTTCCGGGCTCATTTCTAAAGCGCATCTGGGTGGCTCCGGTTGCATTGACGCTAAGGCTTACTCTCCAATCAAGGGTTGTATTAGCAAATGCGGGAATCGGATTTGGAATTCTTGTATTCCAGTCATCTATCTCAAAACTAAATGAACCGGTATCAATAACATTGATACTATCATTCCCCTCAATAACATTCCCGGCAGCATCCATAAACTGCACATACATGGTCTTCGAACCGGAGCCGGTTTCCAGAAGTGAGCTCTTACTGGCTGCATACACTTCCCATTCTGACCACACAGACCCGTCATCACTAAACCGAACCTGCTCCGCACCCGGAGTATTCAGATTTACCGTTACTGGAGCAGTGTTAATAGAAAACAAATAACCCGCGCCATTTAAAATGGAAACAGAGCAAGAACTGGAGACCGTAATAGAGTCATTTTTTTGAATAATATTCCCGGCAGCATCCTTAAACTGCGCGTACACAGTCTGAACACCGGAATCGGAATCGAGTTCCCAGTTTGTTACGGAACCGTTATAGGACTTCCACTCAGACCAGAATCTGCCGCCGTCGTGGTTGAAGCGCATTTGAACAGCGCCGTCAACAATGGAAGTGAAAGAGACATATTTGGAAAAGCTGTTATCGGCGCCGTTATTCAGCACAAAAGTGGCGCCGCTGTTGTCGGCCAGGGTAATGGAATCGTTATAGCTGGTAACAGTATCATGGGCATCTTTAAACTCGGCAAAAACGGTTTTTGAACCAACCCCGGCAGTAAGATCCCAGGATTTACTTGCGTTGTAGGCTTCCCACTCGGACCAGTCAGCACCGTCATTACTAAAGCGCATTTCAACAACAGTGGTCGTGTTGACGCTCAGGGTCACGGTACCGGAAATCGTTGAGGTGGCTCCACTGTTAACAGAAAAGGAAGCGCCGCTTTCCATAACGGTAATAGAAGCGGTTTTTGGGTACGCCGTAAGGGAATGCATACGCCGGAACTCACCGTACACGGTCTTGTCCCCGGAACCGCTGGTAAGGACCCACTCTTTAGCAGCGGTATAATCGTACCATTCGGACCAGATATTGTTGTCATTACTGAAACGCATCTCATAAGCGCCGTCAATATTTATATTCAGGGTAACATCAGTTGTATAAGAAGGGGACTTGCTGCTATTAATGGTAAAAGTCCCATCCAGAGCCGGGCTGGATTGATACAGCCCTTCTTCACAGCCCGTAAGTAAAAGGAAGAAAAGACCAAAAAGGGAAACAATCACCAGGGATTTAAGGGTTATTTGGACGAAATTTGTGAGCTTTTTCATAGTCATTAAGTATTCTCCTAAAATACAGTATATTACCTGTAATAATACTAAAATTTTTGGGGGTAGTCAAGAAACCGGGAATAAACGCTAACTGAGAGGGAATGAACAACAGTATTTTTGGAATTTTTTTTGAGGATTTTTTAGGGAGGAAAAAAATGGCCAAAAATGGGCTCCAGTTCCGTTACAACGGGACTTCAATAAGCTCTAAAGCGTGTAAGAGTTCTACCATGTTTTCATAGTAAATCCTGATCTCTTTTATCAACTCGCCTTCTATTTTCATTTTCAACACAGCGCTGCTTACAACTTCATTACCATTATGCAGTGTTTTTTTGGCAAAATGGAAAAAAGCTATATCATTTCCCCGGGAGAGGGTTAATTCCTCCCATCGTTCCATTTTCGTAATATATTGGCCTAATTTTGTGGAGTATTCAATAATACCTTCTTTGCCAATATACGTTCCTGCCCATGGGAGTATTTTTTCTTTATTTATGCCTTCACCCATAAAAGTAAACACACAATCATCTGCAACAAAAGTAAGAAATGCCGTAAGATCTCCACTATTAAAGGCTGTCCAGGCCCGGGCCCAGATGTTTTCAATGTTGGGATGTTTTTCTGTTTTTTTTGTCATAAGATTCCTCCTGGTTATAGTATCGGTCCTTACGGTACGTTCCCGGTATTATTCTCCTATTAATTTCTTGACGTTTTCTCAAAAAAGAGTTATACTATAAGCCGTAAAACAGCGCAAAACACCGAAACAAGGAGACAGCCATGATGAACGCACTCAACGAGAAAGGGAAAACTCTTTATCCTTCCTTATTTGTACAATATAAGGTAGGTCCCATAACCCTGCCGAACCGGATATTTTTCCCGCCCATGAGCTTTAACTGGGCCAACCACGACGGCACTGTTTCGGAAAAGCTGCACGGTTTTTGCATTGACCTGGCAGACGGCGGCTGCGGAATGATAAACGTTGGCCCGGCAGCAGTATCACCCGATTCCCGTTTGTATGAATATATGCTGCAGCTTCATAATGAAGAGCATGTCCCAACACTGAAGAAGCTTTGTGATGACATAAGTTCCCGTGGATCGGTTCCGGCCATACAGCTGATAAATTTCGGGCGCCAGTCCATAACAACCTTTACCGGGAAAGAGCTGTACGCGCCCAGCCCCATCCCCTGTCCCGTTAATACCAAATTCGATCCTGATTATAAGATCCGGGAGATGACTCTTGAAGATATAGACCGGGTAAAAAATGATTTCGCGAAGTCCGCGGCACTGGCAGTGGAGGCCGGAGTAAAGGTGATCCAGCTCCAGGGAGGACACGGATTTTTACTGAATGAATTTTTATCGCCCTATACGAATCACCGGACCGATGAGTACGGCGGAGAGCTGGAGAATAGAATCCGGTTTGTAGTGGAGGTTATTGAGGCAGTAAAGAACGTTGTTGGTCATGAGGCGGCAATTGATATACGGCTTAGCGCCGATGAACTGATTGACAAGGGCTTAAAACCGGCCGACTATAAAGAAATACTTCCCCTCCTGGAAAAGGCCGGGATAGATATGATAACCGTTTCAACGGGAATATCGTATGCCTTTTTGCGGCATCCCCTTGAACCCCAGGCGCGGTACAGTCATCTGGCAGAAGAACTGCAGGGCTATTGCAATGTACCGGTTGCCCATGCCGGTTTTATCGCTTCAATAAAAAAGGCCGAGCGGTTGCTGGGCAATGAAAAGATGGGCATTGTGGGACTGGGCCGTGCCCAGCTGGCCGATCCCTACATGGTGCGGAAAGCGGCAGAAGGAAGAGATGAGGATATTAACAAATGCCTCTGGGATAACCAGTGTCTCTGGAGATTCGCGAACCGGGGAGAGATGAAAACCTTTTGCCTGGTAAACCAGAAATACAAGCGGCCAAACAAAGTGGTGAATGATTATAATTTCGTGGACCAGAAATATGTCCATAAAGACCAGCAGGAAAATGTTCACATCTATAATGTACAAAGAATTTTACCAATATCCTTTCCGTCGCAGGTTTTTGAAATGGATGTACTCCCGGTCCTGGATGAGGCTGAACGAAAGCTCATAACAGACAATTATATCTTAGTGAAACCGGAAGAATACCTGGATGAGTCCAAAGAGGCAAAACCCTTTTACGTGCTGCGGACATTGCGCGAAAGCTTTGCCGCAAAAGAATACGAAGAAGTAGCGGAAGAGGAATTGCGGCCAGAGGACAGGGATTTTCTAAGTAATCTTTACAAGAAAGATACGGGACTGGATAAATATATACGAACGAAGAACCTGGCCGACCCGGACCGGTTCGGGTTTCATTTACCCGATTCCGAGCGGGCGAATATTTCGCTTATCCTGGAAAAAAATAAAAAAATATCCAAATCGAATGTTTTTTTCGCTTCACTTCATGTAGACCCTGAGCATGAGTATTTTTTTGAGCACAGCAATGACCACGCACCCGGCATGATGCTTATTGAAACAGCCAGGCAGTTCCTTACGGCATGTACTCATATATACGGGGGAGTCCCGCTCACGGGGATAAACTTTATCCTGAGCGCCCTTGACGTAATGTTTACCGATTATGTGCTCATGAGCCATCCCTGCCGCATAAAAGGAAACGTGGATGTGCGTTTTACCAATGATGACGGCGCCTGGACCGACCTTGAAGCGCGCGTTGGCTTTTACCAGGCAGGGAACATAAAAGCCTGGTCGCGTATTGAAGCGAATATGATGCGGAATATGGTGCTGGAAAAAATATACAGCCAGAAACATTTAAAGTACACAACACGGTTTGAACCCATTCCTGAGTTTAATATCGAGGTGAACCTGCGGGATGTTGACGACAACAGCAATAACTATTTTGGCAATATAATGGATATATCTCCCAAGGGATTTATGCTGGAATTCAATGACTCCATAGGACTTCGAAAGGGGAATGAATTTGAGTTTAATATTAACCTGGAAAAGTCTCTGTACGCTCATGGCAGATGTTCCGTGCAGTGGTACCGGGAAAAAGGCGGTCGTCATGTGGCCGGGTTAAAAATTACCAATATTGACCCGGTAAACAGTGAAAATGTTTATGAAGTAATTAAACGCCTGTGCCATTTCCGTGACCAGCGAGAAACAGCATCGGGGATTTATGGGGTGATTTAGAAAACAGGAGCAAGGGGCAAGGGAAAAGGTACAGGGCTTTTTTCCCGGCCCACCGATTACTTTATTTTTTCTTCTCTTTCGATCAATTGACGCTGCATGTCGAGGTATTTGGTAAGGATCTCCTGGGTAATAGATCCGAGATCAAGAAGGGCATCCCCGATGTAGCAGCTTTTCTCTTTATGATAATCGAGAGCTTTTTTCAGTTGTTGTTTGGTAATAATATTGTCGTGAAGCAGCATTTCACCAAGTCTTTTTCTCATCCCGGACTCTCCTTCAATTGAATTAAATGAATTAAGATTTTTGTGTAAACAGGATAGCATGAAAGAAAGGATTTGTCAATGGTTTAAAACTTGACATATAGCACACAAACCCTAAACCAATAAAACCATGAACACAAACGATAACACAAGCAGCTATCTCCCCACAACCGTAAAAGAAGCAGCCGCGCGCGGCTGGGACGAACTGGATGTAATTTTATTCACGGGCGATGCCTATGTGGATCACCCCTCATTCGGCGCTGCCGTAATGGGGCGGGTTCTGGAAGAGCAGGGCTTACGCGCGGCAATAGTGCCCCAGCCAAACTGGCAGGACGATTTGCGCGACTTTAAGAAGTTCCGTAGCCCGCGGCTTTTTTTTGGAGTAACATCGGGGGCAATGGACTCCATGGTAAATCACTATACAGCGAAAAAACGCCTCCGGTCCACAGACGCGTACACCCCCGGCGGAAAAGCAGGTTTCCGGCCCCATAATGCAACAGTAGTATACACAAAGATATTAAAGCAGCTTTTTCCCGAAGTTCCGGTAATAATCGGAGGCATAGAAGCCTCTCTTCGACGGGTTACCCATTACGATTACTGGGCCCATATCCTTAAACCCTCTATCCTGGCGGAGAGCGGGGCCGATCTCCTGGTATACGGCATGGGAGAGCAGCCCGTAAAGGAGATAGTCCGCTTATTTAATAAAAATGTACCGTTTTCTTCTATTAAGCGAACAATTCCGCAAACAGCCTGGCTCCTGCCTCAGGGAGAAGAGCTGCGGAAAAATAAGAAGTGGGAAACCCTGGAACTGGCTTCCCATGAAGATTGTACGCGCGATAAAAAAGTCTTTGCGAAGAATTTTACCCAACTGGAACGGGAGTGGAGCACGGGCAGAGCACAGCGCCTGGTGCAGAAAACCGGGCCTGCAACAGTGATTATCAACCCCCCATATCCCCCAATGAGTACAAAAGAGATAGATTCGGTCTATGAACTGCCCTTTACACGGCAGCCTCATCCCCGTTACCGGAAAAAAGAGCCCATTCCGGCATATGAAATGATACAATCATCCGTAACAATACACCGGGGATGTTTTGGCGGGTGCGCGTTCTGCGCGCTTTCGGCACACCAGGGAAAGAGAATCGCGTCCCGGTCAAAAGCATCCGTTTTAAAAGAAGTGGAGCAGCTGCGGAAAATACCCGGATTTAAAGGAATAATCAGCGACCTTGGAGGGCCGTCTGCCAATATGTACGGGATGAAAGGGGTTGATATAACAAAATGCGAAACCTGCGCACGGGTTTCCTGTATATATCCGTCAATTTGCGCGAATCTTAATATCTCACATAAAGAGCTGGTTGAGTTATACAGGCAGGTAAGAGCCTTGCCCGGAATAAAAAAGGTGTTTATCGGAAGCGGCATCCGCTATGATTTATTGGTGGAAGAAGAAAAAAAGGGGAAGGGTAAGCCTGATAGCTGCAGACAGGAGCACGGAAATAATTACAGGGATGAATATATCCGGGAGCTGGCAGAGTTTCATGTATCAGGAAGGCTGAAAGTGGCACCGGAGCATACATCAAAAAGGGTGCTTGATTTAATGAGAAAACCCTCTTTTGAGCTTTTTTACCGCTTTAAAAAGAAATTTGAAGAAATTAATAAAGAAAAGGGGCTTGATCAGCACCTGGTACCCTATTTTATGTCGGCCCATCCCGGCTGCGACCTTGAAGATATGGCAAACCTTGCCCTGGAAACAAAAAAGCTGGGCTACCGGCTTGAACAGGTCCAGGGATTTACCCCCACACCCATGACCCTCTCCGCGGTGATCTATTATACCGGAATAGATCCATACACCGGCAAAAAAGTCTACTCTGCCAAAACCGACAAAGAAAAACGTCATCAGGAACGCTTCTTTTTCTGGTATAAACCGGAGAACTCTTCGTGGTTTAAGAAGACTCTTAAAAGTTTGAAGTTTGAAGTTTGAAGTTTGAGGTTCGAGGTTTGAGGTTTTTTACCGGAGGGGCTTGTTCCTTACACCTGTCTCCACCGTCTTTACGGGCTTGTTTTCGGAAGATATTGGCCGGGGCCGCACCCCTCCTTCGCGGCGCGGAAGCGCCGCGTTTTCCGGGAGCAGGTTAATTTATTCCCTGATGGCGGTTTGATATTCTAAAATTTAATCTGGGCTAAACTACTGCCGGAAACAGGGGAAAAATTCTGGTTGACGGTTGGCGGCTAATGTTTATTAATATAAAATCTATGCTAAAAGTTGAGAATATATCCAGATCTTATAAAAAAAAGAAGGTATTGGACTCCGTAAGTTTTGAGGTTCCGGCAGACAGTATTACCGGTATTATTGGCCCAAAAGGGTCCGGAAAGTCGACCTTATTAAAAATAATTGCCGGTTTTGAGAGTCAAAAAAGCGGCAATATTTATTATGAAGAAAAGCGAGTTTCCTCATCCAGGGAAAAAAGAAAGCTGTTTTCATATATGCCCGAAGAGCTGAAAGCCTGGCCCGATTATTATGTGGGGGAATTTGTTGATTTTGTCACCGGCATAACCGGCCGCTTTTACCGGGAAGTGTATGATATACTTCGAATTACGCGGGTAAAAGATGAGAAAATAGGGAATTTGTCCCAGGAATACCATAAGCGGTTGAGCCTGTACTTTGCCCTGTCCAATCCTCGTAAAATAATACTTCTTGATGAGCCTTTTGACGGATTTGATCCGGTACAGCTCAAGGAAATAATTGAACTCATAAAATATGAGAATGAAAACCAGAGAACCTTTCTCATATCGGTTCACCAGTTGTATGACGCGGAAAGGTTATGTGATTTTTTTATATTCCTGGTAGACGGAAAAATAGTTGAACAGGGCGATATATTCAAGCTGAGTGAAAAATACGGCATAAATTATAATCTGGAAGAAATTTTTACCCGGGCCTTACGATGAAACTATTTACAACCCTGTTATATAAAGAAATAAAAGAGCTTTTTGGTTCGGGAAAAACCTGGCTCCTGTTATTAATCGCGTGCCTCATTTTCGGGTATAGTTTTATATCCAGTGTAGCCTTTTTTAGCAGGGAGAGCGCGGCAGCAATACAAGACCCGCTTTTTCTTTCCGGTTTTGACCCCTCCCTGGGGGTTTTCCGGCCCGCCTTTGCCGCGTACCTGGTAATTTTCTCCATAATTACCCCATATATATTTATTAATTTTTTATCTTCCGAAAAGCGGAATAAGACATTAACTCTTCTTATGCAATTGGCACCGGGAGTACCGGGAATTTTACTGGCAAAATTTTTTACGGGATTAATTTTTATTGCCATAGTCCTGTTCCTTTCTGTTCCGGCAGTCCTGTTCTGGTCTTTCCTGGGCGGGCACCTCCATGGAGCTGAAATATCTCTTTTTTACCTGGGATTTTTCCTCTACGGAATGATGACCCTGTCCGTATCAATGTTCGCCTCGACCCTGGTCGATACAAAGATCGGCGCCTGGCTTATCGCGCTGCTGCTGATCCTGCTTTCACCAGCTGTTGATTTTTTAATGGGAAATATCCTGTTTCCCGGATCTGTTTTTTCCCGTTTTTACACGGCAACCGGTATGGCTGCCGGTTTTGAAACCGGGATCCTCTCCCTGGAAGCGGTTCTCTATTTTATATTAATATCATTATTTTTCTTTTTCGTAACAATGACAATCGTAACTATCGGCAAGCTGGAAAAAGGACTCTCCGCGGGCACGGCAGTTGTGCTGCTCCTTCTTTTGGCGCTTTCCATAGGAAGAACGGGCACCATAAATCTTGACGTAAGCGAAAGCGGAAGAAATTCTTTTGCCCCGGAAATTGAAACTCTTATTAAGGAAACCGGGCCTCTTTCCATTGATATATACCTGGAAAAGAACGATCCCCGCTTTGAAGCCTATGACCGGTCTTTTTTAACAAAGCTTTTTCTTCTCCGGAATGATGTACAGGTAACCCTTATAAAGGATAGTCTACAAACTGCGGATTACGGAAAATTCGTCTACCGGGCAGGAGGGGAGACCAGGGAGTCCTGGTCCACTCACCAGGAGGAGATCTACCGGGTACTCGCTGAGTTGTATAAAATACCGTTAACTGAACCTCTGTCATTCCGGGAACAGGACGCATACAAAGGATATCCCCTGGCAAAAGGGGCGGGAATCCAGGATATTATATTTTTTACCTATTTTATACTGCTGCCCCTGATCTTTGTGGCATTGTACCTGTTAATATACCTGTATCGCAAGCAATATTACGGAAGCCAGTGGGGCATTGAAGATCCCGACGAAGAGCCCCTCTCCCTTGCTGTCCGGGGGTATACTGCAAAAACACCCGAACCGGCTCCGGCACCGGTAGAAATCCCGGAGATTGAAGCAGCTCCGCAAGTAGAGCGGAAAGATGACACAAAAAATGACACAAAAGAGGAGCTGGATTTTGGATTGGGTGATGCGCTGGCACCGGAGACCGCGGAAGAGCCCGATTTTAATATCCCGGAAGAAGAGATATCCTTTGAAAAAGAGCTGGCTCTTGAGCCCGTAACAGGAGATTCCGGGGTACGTGAAGACGAGTCCGGTGTTGCAACAGTAAAGCCCATAACCGGGGCAATAAAACCTTCGGGAGAGGAAGACATGACTGCTCTTCTTGAAGGGGAAGAGAGCCTGGGAATGACAGAAGAAGACCGGCTTGCGGCAACTGCTGAGATGGTTCCGCCGCCCGTTACGGTTGAACCCGAGGGCGTTAGAAAAAAGATCGCTGTTTTTCTTATTTCCTGGATACTCATTATTACCTCCTGCTCTTTAATTCAGCATTTTTTCCTGGAAGATAACGGAATAAAGCTTTTTCCTTCCCCCGGTGAACTGCTGCCTCAATCTATCGCGGACCTGGGATCGGGATTATTTAAAAAAAGCCTCATAAAAAAAGAAAAAAGAAGTACTGCGAGTACTGCGAGCACCGCGGGTACTGCGAGCACTGCGGGTACTGCCGTTGATCCCGGGAATAATTATTTATATGCCGGTAAAAATAACGAGTATTTGCAGTCGTTTTTTAACCGCCTGTCGCGGCTGGAATCGGGGACGCGGGATACCGTCTCCATAATGCATTTTGGTGATTCTCTCATCTGGGGGGATTGTTTTACCGTAAACATGAAGCAGCGTTTTCAAAAGGATTTTGGAGACGGCGGCAGGGGCCTGGTTCCGGTAGTGCAGATACCTCCTACAACCCTGCAGGATCATATCAATAAAACAAAGAAATATTATTTCAGGCATACTTTTTTACTGCACGAATTCTGGCGTGCTGCCCCGGGCAGAAAGAAGA
Organism: bacterium; assembly: GCA_024224995.1. Next base: position 15,098 of record JAAENB010000542.1, read on the forward strand.
AAAAGAAACCAGGCGATGCAGCCGCGGGCGGTGCCGGGGAAAAAGCAGAGGTAAAGCAGGAAAAACCGGAACCGGAACCCGAGCTTGCACGGATTCCGGACCAGGGAAAGCCCAAGCAGAAAAAAGGGAAAAAACGGCGGATGATCCTGCGGCTTAAGCCGCCGATTAATGCGAAACTTGGTTTTACCGGGGAAGGAGCCCGTCCGAAAAATGAAAAGGCAGAGATCCGGTATGAACTGCCCCGGGGATTCAAGCCCTGGAACAAGATCCAGGTCTTTGTCCGGGCGCCAGGAGGCAAGCTGGTAATGGTAAACCGGGTAGTAAAGGGAAAGACGGTTAAAAGGCCGCTCCTGGTAAAAAAGAATGTAACGTTTAAATATATAGTAAATGCCCGGTATAATGATGATGAAAAGCGGCTCAGTAAATCCATAACCCTGAAGCCGGCGGAAAGCAGTGTTGTTGAATTTGAAGTGGACAATGCCAGGAATGTTGTTATAGATTTTAAAGGGAACGGGAGAAATTTACCCTATATTGATACGATCAATCTTGAGACCGGCCGGGGGCTGGTCTATCATGCCGTAATTCGAATGGGCACTCATATGTCCTGGATGACCGCGGTACCGGAAAAGAGTATGACCAGAGGGCTGAAGACCATGAATCCCGACCTGGTGCTCTTTCAATACGGAGTAAATGAAGCGGCATCTATAGAGGCCGTTAGCGGTTTCACTGCCGCCTTATACCGGAAGCAGATGAGGAACTGGCTGCAAAAAGTCAGGGATGTATTGCCGGAAACGAATATGGTCCTTGTTGGACCCCTGGAACGGCTTGTAAAGAAGAAGGGGAAACTGAAGGATTTTAAAGCCACCTTGCTGGTACGGGATATTCAGCGGGAGGAAGCAGCACGGGCCGGGATCGCCTTTTTCGATACCTATGATTTCCTCGGCGGAAAAGGGCATATGAAGACCTTCGCCACTGAGGGGTTTGCCATGGCCGACTATACTCATTTAACAATGGACGGCGGAGCCCTGGTAGCTGATGCTTTATACGAGGTAATAATAAACGCCTATAAAGGCAAGAACGAACGGATTGTTCTGGGTGATATTTCCGGTGTCAAAGAAAAGACATCTCAAATTGCCTTTCAGAAGGAGAACAATAAAGCCATACAGTTTAATTCAAATGCTTACGCGTATTTTTTGATATTAATTGTTATCGCGAGTCTTATTTTGCTGCGGGTGCCCCAGCTGCGGTTTATTTTCCTGGTACTGGCATCATATTATTTTTACGCCACCTGGAAATTATGGCCCCTCATACTGTTGTTCGCGTCCAGTTTTGGAGATTATATTTTTGCCCAGGAGATTAAAACAGCACGGGACGACGGACGCAGGGGAACCATTTTTCTTATTTTTTCCCTGGTGTGCAACCTGGGACTACTTTTTGTTTTTAAGTACTTTGACTTTTTCTCGGGCCTGCTGAGCGAAGTAATTAATTCCTCCGGAGCATCGGTGAATCTTCCGGTATTGAATACCGTGCTGCCCGTAGGAATATCCTTTTATACCTTTCAGACTCTATCATATACCATTGATGTATGGCGAGGGAAGATTGAACCGGAACCGAATTTTATTAAATTCGCTCTTTTTGTATCTTTTTTCCCGCAATTGGTGGCAGGGCCAATTGTGCGGGCAAAAGAATTTTTGCCTTCATTAAAGAACAAGGCGCAGCATTTTATTGTAACGTATAAACATTTTACCACGGCGTTTTTTCTCATTTTTACGGGGCTCATAAAAAAAATGGGGGCGGACTGGCTCGCGGTTAATATTATAGACCGGGTCTATAAAAGTCCCCAGATGTTTACACCCCTTGAAACGCTTACGGCAGTGTATGCCTATGGATTGCAAATATACGGAGATTTTTCCGGGTATACCGACATTGCCATAGGCAGTGCCATGCTTCTTGGATATAATTTAACCATCAACTTTAAGCGGCCCTATACTTCGGTCTCCGTGAGCGATTTCTGGCGGAAGTGGCATATTTCCCTGGGAAGCTGGCTGCGTGATTACCTGTATATCAGCATGGGAGGGAATAAGAAACGGGTTTATTTAAACCTCCTGGTTACAATGGTGTTATGCGGTCTCTGGCACGGCGCGGGGGTAAATTTTGTTCTCTGGGGATTGTTTCACGCTTCTTTTGTTATGTTTGAGCGCCTGGTTCGAATCCATAAACGGAAGCCGGTCAATTTTGTTGAGCGGTCTATACGGGTCTTTATTACTCTTCATGTTGTGCTCTTTGGCTGGATTATTTTCAGGTCTGGATCATGGGCGGTCTTTACCGGGATAATGAAATCCTTGTTTCAGCTAACCCCGGGAGCTCCTAATGTTGACTTTGTACTGGTATTGGTAATTGTTATTTTATATCTTTTTCATTTTAGCCCCTTACGCTGGCGGGACTGGGCATCGCTTAAATGGGCTCAAATGCCGGCAGTACTGCAAGGGGGGATTGCTGTTATTATTACGGTCTTTTTATATAATATCGCGATTGCGGATATTAAGCCCTTTATTTATTTTCAATTTTAGGATTTTTCAATAAATAATATTTTTCAGAGAGGGATACGGTGTTAAAAAAAACGTGCTATAGTGCTATTGTCCTGCTATTGGTTAGCCCGGTTTTTTCACAAATTGTTGATTTTGAATACAGGGGATACCAGCTTCAGCCGGGCCTTTTTATTCCGCAAATTGGAGACTGGCATACCGGGAAAGAGGCCGGGGTAAACCAGCAAAATACCGTGTATGTTATAGACGGCAGGAACGTAACGGATCGAGAGATTGCTCCGGAGAATAGTTTAACGGTGGAGCTGCCCGGCCTGTATGAAAAACGGTATAAAGAATTCCGTTCGCGCCTGTACGAATCCGGGTATTATCCCCTGGCAGTCTACCGGGGAAACGCTGATTTTAAATTTGGTTCCATTTCGGTACAGTTTAAAGCTCGCGGCGGCAGGATCAGCCGGGCCGCAGGGATTGCCTTTGACATAAAGGAAAATGGTGAGTATTGTGTAGTCCGGGTTGATCCCCTGGAGCGGAATATAGTATTGCTTAAAATGGAAAATAAACGGCTTCGCCCCCTGAAATGGGCTCGCAATATACAAACCGGGTCCGACACCTGGCATACACTGCGGCTGGAAACAAATGGCAGGGTATTATTTGTTTCTCTTGATTTTAATCAATACCTGGAGTATCGTTTTGATGAGCCCATAAGCGGGAAAATAGGGCTCTGGTCTAAAAGTGACAGCTATATATTGTTTGATAATTTTGTATTGTTATCGTATTGAGAGTAGGGGGTAAGTATGAAAAGAACAATAAGAAGACTTGGAATTTTGTTGGTTTTAATCATATTAGCAATAATATTTCTTCTTTTTGAAGGAGAGATGGTCTTTAATTACGGATATAAACTCATATATCATTCGGCAGTTTTGCCTGAGCGGGTATATGACGAATATTGGGAAGACCGGTTTAACCTGATCAATGAGCGGGTGCGCAACGGAAATGTTGAGCTGGTTTTCCTGGGAGATTCTATTACTCATGGCTGGGAAGGAGCCGGTAAAAGAGTCTGGAAAAAATACTATGGTCACCGTAATGCCGTGAATATGGGAATTCTTTCGGATAAGACCGAGAATGTTCTCTGGAGGATAAATAACGGCCACTTTCGGGGAATCTATCCCCGGGTGGTTGTTCTGCTCATTGGAACTAACAACCAGCGGTCGAATACAGCTGAAGAGATATCTGAGGGAATTAAAAAAATTGTAGATAATGTTCTACAAAAGAAACCAAAAGCCAAGGTCCTTATCCTGGGAGTTTTCCCCTGCTGGAAGTACCCCTCTTCTGTAAGGAGACGGCTTAAAGACGTGAACCGGCTTGTTTCCAGGTACGACAACGGGAATAATATCAGGTTCCTTGATGTGGGCTATCGTTTTACCGATGATAATGGAGTTATTTCACAGGACATTATGGAAGATTATTTGCACCTGACACCGAAAGGATACCGGATGTGGGCAGAGACTATGGAACCGACTCTTAAGATGATGCTTGGGGAGAAGTGGTAGGAGACGCAGTTGACAGTTGACATTGCTCCGGGAACCGGTTACATTCCGGGTTGATATACCTTATATTAAGACGCGACCACAGGGTCAGCTGCTCTCAAGAAACTCTTTTTAAACAGGGGGTCTGTTTTCCGGAAAGAGAGACGTTGCGTGCAACGTCTTTACGGGTTGGTTTCCCGGAGATTTTTTTGCAAGACCGGTTTTCCGGGAAGAGATGAACTTGAATTTTATTCTTTCGCAAGGCCGCATCCCTCGCAAGGGGCAAAAATAAAGCCGGACTCTTTTAAAGAATCCGGCTTTAAATTTTTAAGGGATAAAGTAATTGCTTACTTTTGAGTAATAGAACCTTTTTTACCAACTTTGAAGGTAACAGCTCTTTTTGATCCCTCAGTGTCCCAAACACCAACATATTCCAGAGACTTCTTGGGTACTCCACTCTTTACGAGAGCGTGGAAAACCTTACGAGCCCGAGCACCGGATAATGCTTTGTTATAGGGTTTTTTCCCTTTGCTGTCGGCATGCCCAACAACATAGATTCTGTACTCATCAGGAATCTTGTCGAGTGCGCCTTTGACTTTTGGAGCTATTGCTCCAACCTGGTCAAGCAGCTCAGAGCCTGGCAGCGAATACTTGTTAAACGGGAACTCTATTGCTAGAGGTTCCAACAGTTTGTTAGCAATACTAGCAGGGTCAAGTCCGGGTACATCTGGTACGGCCATTCCTCCTAATTGTGTAAACGCTGTTGAAGTAAAGCATACCATCATTAGCAGGCCAAGGAATGCAATAAATGATTTTTTCATTTTTTACTCCTATTAAAATAATTTTTCTTTATATGATAAGACCATTAATTTTAATACCTGTCAAATCATTTTTAAACTTTTTTCATTTTTCTACCGTGGTTTTTCTTTTTTTTCTGATTGGTCAATGCGGTTATTTGCTCTATTTTAGAGTTTTTTTGTGTTGAAAAAAAGGGTGACTGCAACAGTGCCACCCTTTTTTACTTCGAGTACTTCGGGTACTTCGAGTACTTCGGGTACTATCCTTTTTTGTCCGCAGCCGGTGCAGCTGCGGTTTTTTTCTTAGCCGGTTTTTCTTTCGGTTTCTCTTTGGGATATTTTACTCTATACTTTTTATCCGGCAGGCCGATGTACTTTAAAAATGCTCTCCGGTTGCTCAGGATAAATCGTTTTACCGGTTTGAGCCTGATTTTTCCAATATCCTTGCAATAGTTACCCGGGCCTTCGGGCTTTTGGTCGAATCCGGGCTTGTTTCCCGATCGTAATACTTTTGATACTCCTATAAAACCGTTCTCATCAACTACAATAATCTTGAACTTCTTTTTCCGGTGTACATTGATCTTAAAAGTGTCCGTATCCTGTACCCAGCGGGAAAAGTAGCCGCGATAGCTTACTCCTATTGTTGTTATGTGATAGGATTTACTCTTTCTGCCCTTAACACCTGTTATTTTCCCTTTTACGCAGGTTACCTTCGGGTTGGGATAATCGAAATTCCAGCGTTTGAGTCCGTCTATTTCATAGAGCCGTACACGGACCCATACATACCGGGCCCGTACCCGTGTTGGCATGGTATCTAATTCTTCCTGGTTGTGCCCGTGATGCTGCCACTGGCCCTTATCATTAACAAAATAGACTTTATACTTGTCACCCGGTGCCACATTGGGAAACTGTACGCTTATTTTTTTGCCTTCCGCAAGGTCTATTCTTTCTCCTTTATGGACTGCTTCCACACTGAACATTCCCGCTGATTCAAAATTTTCTTCTTCGCCCTTTTCATTGTAGTAGGTTAAACTCACTCCTGAGCTGGCAAAATCGAAGCGGTCAATTATTTCGGTTATGCTCAGGGTAATTTTTTCTCCGGGAGTATACTCATCGGGATCAATATTAAAAGAGTTCGCCGGAATTATGAGGCGGGTTCCCTTTTTTGCCGTTACCGTATTCTCCTTTCCCGGAAGAATTTCGAATTTTTGCTTTTTAGGCCCCAGGTATTTAAAAACCTGGTTTATTTTTACGGAGTCTACCCGGGGACGATCCGGCTCATCACTTGAGCAGGAGACCGTTGCTATTGTCATTACCGTTGCTAGTAAACATGCAGCATATTTTGTATATTTCATGACATTTCTCCAGTTAAGTTTGTATAGTGACATTTTAACATATTAAATAAATAAAGTCAAATAAAAACGAATAAGAAAACTCACTGTCAGTAATTGACAGCGAGTGTCAGATTCTGACAGCTGTATGGGGTTTTGGTAGAGACCCGGAAGCAATATGCTGATAAATATCTATAAAAATCAGTTTTTTGGTAAAAATAGAGGATTTTAGCCGGATTTTATCAGCATTTATCTTTTTTTTCAACCTGGCACAAAACTTGCATATATATACTGTAGAAGGGTAGATTCGTTTCTATTTTTAGAAGCAGGCACTGTAAAAATACAAAATGAGGGGTGATGATATGCAATTAGCACAGGTAAAAATGTTGTTCGATCATATGCCGGAACTGGTCGCCGTATCCGGAAGTACTCATGAGGAAATTCTCTATATTAACCCGGCCGGCGCTCAAATGCTGGGCATTGACGTTTCGAAGTTAAAAGATACTTCGGTTTTTAATATATTTCATCCCGCTTACCGGGATATTATCGCGGAAAAAATTTCCGATGCTATGGAAAAAAGTCTGCCTACGGGGAAAATGGAGGCTGTTTTGACCGGTAAGGATAACGGCAAACTCCTTGCTAATGTGAGCATTAACCATACCCGCTTTAAGCGTAAAGACGCGTTCCTCCTATTCGGCCGTGATATTACGAAAGATATCCGCAATCAGGTCCAACCGTCCCGGGAAGAACCCGCGTGGAAATACCTGGTCGAATCTCTGCCCGCGTCGGTTTGCATCCGGACAGGGAATAAAATCGCTTATATGAACCAGGAAGCCTTAAAATGCACCGGGTATCTCCGGGATGATATTGTGGGCAAAGATATTTCCGACTTTATGGTGGATGAGGACCATGATTTATTTGAACTGGAAACGGAAAAGGTTTTGAGTGAAAAGACAAAACGCTGTATTCCGGAATTACGCCTGAGAATGTCGAACGGCGATGTTGTTCTCTGCGAAGTCATTTCCCTGTATATCGAATATAAAGGCAAACCTTCGATTATTTTTATCGGCAGGGATGTTTCCGCTCGAAAACAGGAGAAGGAAAAGACTTTGCAGTCTTTATTACGGCTTCTTTCTATTAAAGAAAAAGAATACCTGCTCCTTATGGCCAGCGGTCTTAACCGCAAGGAAATTAGCAGAAGGATGGATATCCAGGTTGAAACCGGGGATACCTATAAAAAGAGAATTAAATCGAAACTGAAAGGGGAAAAGAAAATTGAAGATGTTGCCCGCTATGTTTCGGAACTGCTGGTGATTGAGAACCATATTCAAACCGGCACCCAGTACCGTGACCGGGCTCTGGTTTAGATTGAGAACCATATAATAAAAAAAAGGACAACCTGAATGGGTTGTCCTTTTTTTTGCTCCCGGGTCCGCACTCTCAAGAAACTTGATTTTAAAACGGGCCTTCTTCTTCATAACGAGGGGCTGGAAGCCCCACGCTATGAGAAAAACCCATCATCCTGGTGAAATAATTTATAAACAGGGTCTGTTCCCGGAAGATGTTATCCGGGTTCTGCTCTGCTGCCCTATGGGGTTAAAACCCCGGGCTAAAATTGACTCATTTTCAAAAACTCTTGCGCCCCTTCCGGAATCTCCATAGCCCTGGCCGGAAACCAGCCAGTAAAGACGTTGCACTGCAACGTCTCTCAGAACCAAACC
>JAAENB010000543.1 GCA_024224995.1 bacterium
TACATTCCGAACTACGTTTTTCGGTATATTAAGACACGACCGACCCTGTATAGCGGGGTGCGACCCCTGCGAGGGGCTTCCAGCCCCTCGTTATGATGAAGACGGCTCTATTTAAAAAGAGTTTCTTGAGAGCAGCTGACCCCGCAGAGCGGGCTATAGAAGGTATATGAACCCGGAATGTAAATTATGCCTACCAGGAGTAATACCTCTGCAGAACGTTCGGAACTCGCTCCGCTCAAACAGCCTCACAACCTGCCGAGGCATCACTCCTGGTAGGCATAATTTACATTCCGAATGACGTTTTTCAGTATAATAATACAGGCCCGCTCACTTGCACAATTTAGTTTCTTGAGAGCACCTTAAAAGATTTTTTGTACCGGGATATTATTTATCCCGGTACAAAAAAGTATTGCAAATAAATTTCATCTGCCCATAATACGATTAAACTAAACCAGGAGTTCTATTATGGCCTATTCAATAACAAAAGACTGTACCGGTTGCACTGTCTGTACAACCGTTTGCCCGGTTGACGCAATATCGGGCAAAAAAAAGTCACTACATACAATTAATAAAGGTACTTGTGTCCATTGCGGCGCCTGCGGGAAAATCTGCAATTTTGACGCTGTTCTTGATCCTTCGGGAACGCTTGCTGTTCAAATAAAACGGTCTCAGTGGACAAAGCCTGTTGTTCATCTTAAAGACTGCTATTCCTGTGAAAACTGCGTAGCGGTATGCCCCGTAAGCATACTGGAAATGCGGGTTCCGGAGCAAGCCGAACGGAATAAGAAAAATATGATGAGTGAGTACGCGGTTTTAACAAACGCTAAAAAATGCATTTCCTGCGGCTGGTGCAGTGAGATATGCGGATTTGACGCCATTACCATGGAAGTTCCGGAAAAACCGGCAGCCGAAGCGAAATAATTTCCCCCTTTTTTTTCAGCTCCCGGCTGACTGGTTCTAAATTTTAGGACCAGTCAGCCGGTTGGTACTTTATCTTATTATATCCTTGACCCCCTTACCATGTTTTTTCTAATGGTTTTAAACTGTCCGTAACCTATAAAATTGAGTTGCAATGTTATGAACTATCTCGATTTTTCAGTCTTTTTTTGTTTTTTCCTGACTTTTTTAATGGCTCTTGGTATGCTCATAAGAAGTCTCGATTTTCGCAATGTGACCTTTGCTCTTATGCTTGTTTTTATGGGCTATTTGCATTTTTATTCATACCTTTATTTCTCAAAGTTGTTACTTGCGTATCCGCATTTTTTTTTCATTCATATTCCCGTTAGCTTAAGCCTTGGACCCCTGGTATATTTTTATGTGTTAAGCCTCATGGGAGATAAAAACTCCTTTGTTAAAAAAGACCTGTTGCATTTTATACCGGCCCTGGTAATGACAGCCTCGGTATTTCCTTATATTCTTTACAACACTGAAGAAAAAAGAGAATTCGTCCGCGTTTGTACGGAAATGAATGGGTATGCCAGTATCAGGATTATAGTATCGTTCTCTTTTTTTGTTGCTTTTCTGTATTTTATTATCGCCATACGAAAATTATTGCTTCGATTGAAACACAATAAGCAGAACCGGCGGAAAATATTTTTTTTCGTTACACTTCTTATTGCATGGATGGTCGTTGGTTTAGCCGGAATAATAGAGATTCTTACGAGATTTAATTCAGTACTGCAAGTTAATTGTTTTTTTACCAGCGCTGTAATTATCTGTTCATACCTGCTCAACCAGAAGTATCCCCATGTGCTTCTCAATGCTGCGGTTCCTGCTGAAGTTCCTGCAAAGAAGAAGACCTATACCAAATCTCATCTTAATAATATAAACCTGGACGAACTAAACAGCAGGCTTGGCATGCTTATGAAAGAAGAAAAATTTTATTGTGACGAAGATCTGAGTTTAGCCAGGCTCAGTGAAGCGCTGGAAATAACCCCTCACCAATTGTCACAATTTTTAAACAAATATCATAAAAAAAATTTTAACAGCTATATTAACAGCTACCGCATCGCCGATGCCAGAAAACTCCTCCTGGAAAATCCTTCACGAAACACCCTCTCAATAGCCTATGCCGTGGGATTTAATTCCTATTCAGCCTTTCATTCGGGCTTTAAAAAAGAGACATGTCTTTCTCCTGCCGAGTTCAGGCGAAATAACCTGAATTAAACCGCGGGAACACTTCCTGAATCATAAACCTGTAACGGTTTTTGGTTCCTGATTTATAAAACAGGGAGCCCCGAGCCGCTTTTTTCCGTATTTTTCAGGTACAGGATTATCCTGAAAAATAAATATGAGCATATGAATATGAGCATAAGGAGAAAAAGATGTTAAAAAAAATTTTATTGCTTCAAGCAGTAATGGTTTTTACTGTACTTACAGTAATAAGCATTCAGCCGGCACAGGCCGGATCATTATACCCCGGTTTCCTTAAAAAGATATCGGGTCCCAGTCCCTTTGGCGAGGACTGCGGAACGGATTTCCCGGGTTATTCCTATGGACATGAATTATATTATGATTCGGAAATTGAGCCCACAATAGCGGTCAATCCAAAAAATCCCCTGAATATGGTGGTGGTGTGGCAGCAGGATACCTGGTCCTGGTTTTGTGCCAACGGCGTGGCCGGCGCAGTCACCTTTAATGGAGGCATCACCTGGAAACAGGTCACGATCCCTAATATCACTACCTGTTCCGGCGGTATATGGGAACGCGGTGCTATTTTTGGACTGGTCTTTACGCCTAATGGCGATCTTTTCCTGAATACCCTGGGCTTCAGCGGCAGTGGTCCTCACGAAGATTACGCCAGCTCAATAATGATCAGTAAATCTACCAACGGCGGACGTACCTGGGGAGACCCCATTCAGGTTACCGACGAAGTCAGGCCCATAATAAGCGACTGCGGCAGAATAACCGCCGATCCTGTTGATCCTGATTATCTCTACATGGCCTGGGCCCGGTCCGGGCTGGATGGGGGTACCCGGTCGTACTGGTTCACCCGCACTACAGATGGCGGCGAAAGCTGGGAAGAAGCCCGGGTAATGCTTAATGTAGTTGATAAATCCGCTTACAATGTAGAAGTTCATGTTTTGCCGGGCGGAGATCTTGCTGCCATAGTTGAATTGGACGGTGAAAACGGCATAGAGCATGCCTGCATTCGCTCCACTGACAGGGGGGAAACATGGTCGGAGCCGGTCCACATCGCTAATGAAAACAGCGTCCGTATGAATGACCCTGTAACGGGCAATAGAATTTCATTTTCCTTCCCCGATAGTGTTGTTGATCCGGAGACCGGTATGCTCTATCTTGTATGGAATGACGGTCATTTTAGCGAATCTCGCTATAACAGTATTGGCCTGTCGTACTCCAAAGACGGGGGCCTTACCTGGTCGGAGCCGGTAAAGGTGAACAAGACTCCCGAAGGTGCAACTGCAGAGAGCAGCCATGCCTTTAGCCCTTCTATTGCTGTTGCTCCCGGCGGTACTGTGGGGCTTAGTTATTTTGACCTCCGTAATAACGTAGAGAGTTCAAAACTCAGTACGGATTCTTTCCTGGTTCACTGTCACAAGGACTGCGGCGAACCGGCAAACTGGAAGAAGGAAGTCCGTCTTACCGGGAAATCCTTTGATATGCGCCAGGCTATTCCACTTGGAGGAAGCCGTTACTTTCTTGGATATTTTACGGGCCTGGCAGCAGGCAAACACAGTTTTTCCGCAGTATATGCACAGCCGCATAAAAGGCATAACAAAATATACAAGGGAAGTATATTTTTCAGACGTGTTTTTCATTGAGAAGCGAACCCGGCGCGGTCTCAGAGCTCTTTAAAAGAGCTCTGAGACCGCAGCCTTCTTTTTAAAAAATATCAGATTTCTAGTTTGTCATTCAGAAAACCCGCCAGGTTATAGATAGTATTATTTATCCGGCCTTCAAAACCCATGCTGGAATATCCGGTTCCACCTTTTGAGTCAACACTGATTGTAACATTGTATATCTCTTTTGAGGTCTTTGCATCAATAAAATGGATAACCATATCTAAGGTATCGGAGCCGCCCATTGAGCCAAACATAATTTGAGCTGCTGAACTGGTCTGTGCGTTATACAGAACATTGCTAAACGTTATTTTTAATCCTTCACTGGCAGAGACCGCTTCATCTTTTGATTTCGCAGTTGCAATAATTTTTTTAGGCATGTTATTTTTAAGATACTGGGGCAGTGATTTAAGGTTCATATCGTTGATAATGGCAACCCATTTTTCTTTTGAATCATACCCAAAAGGTTTCCACTTCTCTTCATCAAGGTCGATCCATCCAATATGAATTTTTTGATATTTTTTTAACTGTACCGACGCAGGGTTCTGATTTTTTATCGTGTACCTGCTGCAGCCTGCTGAGAATGAAATTAAACCAATTAATAAGAAAAATAAGATTTTTTTCATACGTACTACTCCTTTAATTTTGTAATTTCGCAAAGATATATAATCATTGAAAAATATCAATGATTATATAATTGCCGCCGGAAAAAAAAGTAGGTACAAATTTGTCCCTGTTTTTTGGAAAATAATTTTAACTGGACAAAAAAAATAGAGGGTGATAAAAGATCTAATGGGGAGGAGCACTGTAATGGGAGTATTAAGAAAAATAATCGAAGGGCAGGTTTTCCAGATCCTGTTCGCGGCAGCAGGTCTTTACGTGCTGCAAAAACTGATCTATCCCCAATATTCCATAGATCCGCGGTGGTTTTCTTTTGCCGTATGTATTCCCCTGATTCATCAACTCTGGGTATCTTTTTTCTGGCGCCTCCAGCTCTATACGGAAATATTTAAACCCCATACCCGGCGCTGGTTTAGTTTTTACAAAGCCGGGTTCATCCTGTTCGCGCTGCTGCGGATATTTTCAATTTTCATGACCGGGTACCTGGAACGGGGCAGTATGCCGGTAAGTCTTATCATGCAAATAGTACTTTGTGTACCAATTGGGCTGGTTTCCATATATGGAATGTATTCCGTAGTCCGGTATTTTTCCATAGAAAGGGCCTTTGGACTGGATCATTTCGATGAGGCAGTACGGGAAACGGGCCTGGTAAAGAAGGGAATATTTAACTACACACAAAACGGGATGTATGCCTATGTACTGCTTTTTATTTATCTTTTTCCCATACTCCTTGAGTCACAAGCAGCCCTGTATATAGCAGTCTATAATCATATGATTTTATGGATTCATTATTTCTGTACGGAAAAGCCGGATATGAACAAAATTTACGGATCATAATTGTATCCTACCAAAAACATAGTTTTTCTTGACAGCCGGGATACACTATTATAGATTTACCGCTATAATTTAACCTGTGGGGGGATCTTTATGAAAAGTTTTTATGATTTTGTTACGGAAGTTTCCGTGAAGTCCGATATGGGGAACGAATTTTTTGCCGCGTTGAAAATATCATCGGCCGAAGAATTGAATTTATGGTTTATTAAAAAGGGGTATGAAACTCCTATTGAAGACTGCATAAAGATTATTGAGAAAAAGAAGGATTTTATTGAAATAAGGGTACGGTAAATGGATTATAGTCGTTTAACAGAGATATATACCAAAAATGGAATTGATGCTCTCATTGAGGAGCTGGAAAATGAACCGGGAGACGCGAATCAAAAGATCGCGTTTTTTTTAGAGGAAAGCCGGGACATTTTAGAGGAATTCCCGGACGAATTGCCTGCCCAGGTACTGGGAAGAAATAATACCGATAAAGAAATAGCTGCATTTGCCGAATCTTTTGCCCAATCCATGGGAAAACAATGGCTAAAACCAAAAGGTCTTTTTCCGCTTCCGGAAAACGCCTGTATTGCCACACTGTATGAACACGATGAATTCGTTGGTTCAATTGTATTTTTAAATGACGAAGAATTTATCTCTTCTTCCGAAGACGAGAGAATGATTCTCTGGAACGTGAATGAAGAGGAGCCGGAAAAAATCCTTACCGAACATGACGCCCCGGTGAATGGCCTGTGCCTGGACAGGGAAAATCACCTGCTGGCATCGGCGTCCGATGATCTTACCATAAAACTCTGGGATATAAACTCCTGGAAGGTGAGTAAAACGTTCAAAGGACATACCGATTACGTTAGTAAAGTCGCCTTCACCGGCACCGGCCGGTTTGTGTCTGTCTCCAGTGACCAGACAGTGGGAGTCTGGGACATACAAAAGAAAAAGCGAATACACACCCTGGAAGGGCATAATGCCTGGGTTTACGCGCTGGCTGTTTCCCCGGATGGGAAACGGGCGCTAACTGTTTCAATAAACAGTACCATGATAGTCTGGGATCTTGAAACCGGTGAACAGGAAAAAATGATTGTTGACGGCGGCGGAGATGTCCTTTCGATCATGGGTTTTTCCCTGGGAGGAACAAACTATAGTGATGTTGGGCATGAGAATCATCCCAATTCAGCTATCTGGACCAACAACGGCAGGATAATAACATTTTCCGATGATATAATCATATGGGATGATACTGATTATTCCGAAATAAAACGGCTGGAAGGCCACGCCTGGGCCGGAAAGGGGCTGGCTCTTTTTAACAATAACCGGTATCTTGTTTCGGCAGCGAAAAGCATCAAAATCTGGGATCTGGATACAGGGGAAGAGCTGGTCTCTGTAATTGGGCACGCGGGAGAGGATATACACAGCGCGGCCATATCACCGGATGAAAAATACCTGGTAACAGGGGATGAAAATGGAATAATAAAAATATGGGATCTGCAAATCCTGGTCAATGAAAAAAGAGTAACCGGCCACTTAAGCTGGGCCAATTCCATACAGGTATCGCCCAATGGAGAACTCGTCGCAACAGGCGGATACGATAAGCAGGCAATCGCCTGGAACAGTGAAACACTCTTGCCGGAGCATCTATTCAAAGGCTTTCCCGAGCTTGATGTAACTGTTTTTGGTTTTATATCACATGAAAATACGGAAAATGTCGCTGTTAGTTCATGCCAGGGAGTTGTACGGCTTTTAAATACCGCTAGCGGAGAGACGATAAAAGAGATCAAGAGTATGAATAATCTTTACGGACCTGATTATGGGGTTCTGTTTAATAATGGCCGGGAACTGTGGACGGGAGACATCAGCTACCGGCCTCGTTTCTGGAATTTTGAAACCGGGGAAGAGGAGATCATTGACGTTCCTTACGGATGCAGCGGAGACCAGGAACTCACTTCCGACGGACAGTTCTTACTCACCGGCACCTACCCGAATAATCTTCTCGAAGATAACAATGATTTTGATGATGACGATGATGATGACGATGAAGACGATGATTATGATGAAGTCGAAGACTCAGATGATGACTTTGAAGATGAAGAAGATGATGACTGGGAGGATGAGGAGATTGACGAAGATGAAGAGGAAGAACCCTCTGAAAGCCCGGTAGTTTTGTGGGACCTGGAAGCAAAGAAAGTTGTCCGGGAGTTCTGGCATCCTTTAGCGAAAACAGAAGACGATGACGACGACGATGATGATGATGAAAAGATTTATCCTCTGTATAATCGTTTATCCCGTGATGGGAAAAAGGTAATAGCCCTGTTTATGGATGGGACTCTTTGTACCTGGGACCGTTCCAGCGGAGATCTTTTGAAAAGTGTTTTTGTGGGGAGCGACCACCTTGCGGGATTTTTTATTCCGGAAGACAATACAATGCTGTTTATAAAAGACGAAGAACCGGCTATTGAATTTTGGAACATTGATTCTCTTGAAAAAGAAAAAGAGGTTGCTATTGATCTTCCGAAGGTTGGTATGTGTTCAATTTCTCCTGATGAGAATTATCTCGCGGTGCGGTCCGGAGACAACAGCGTATGGGTAATTGAGATTCAAACCGGGGCCTGCTGCGGATCGGTAACCCTGCCGACTGAGATCAGGGAGATTAAGTATTCTTCAAATGGTATTTTTGCTGGAGGGGAAGACGGCTTTCTTTACGGGTTCGACCTGGTTTAATACAGTTTAATGTAAATCAAAAACGGACTGTATTGACCACTCCAGGGGCCAGGCAAGGCGGTTGTCGACGCAAATATAATCCCATTGGTCTGTTTGCCCCCGGTCTTCGGGATCTTCAGGATCAATGGCTCCATTGCCGGAACGGATCTCCGAGCCTGTTTCCAGATCCCGGAAGAGCAGGGACTGCTGGCTGCATGCCGCCAGGAATGTATCGTTTTTATTTAAAAAGATCCCGTCCGATTCGGGAGGAGCGGCTGCTTGTATGGGGTTTCCCGGCTCGCTGTTGTTTCCTTCAGAATCAAATTTCCAGGTAAATATATCATTGGTATTTGAGAGTATCGCGATAATTGAGTTCCCAAAAGCAATTGGGCTGCTGTTTGGGAAAAAATATTGCGCGTTCAGTTTTGGCCGTGTTTTAAAAGAGGTGATTTTTTTAGCGCGGGGAAATTCGTAGATCTCAACGCAGAGGTCGGAACATACAGCCAGGAACTTGCTGTTGGAAGACCAGTAGAATTCCTTGCAATCCCCGTTCGTTAGGTATGTTTTTATCTTCTTGTCTTTTGTCCGGATAATTTTTAAGTTGAGAGATCTCGCCACAGCAAGATATTTACCATCGGGGCTGAAAGATACGAATTTGTAATTTTCTTTAATGGGGTAGGTGAAAAATGATTTTGTGGCGGAGCTATTGATGATTTCCGCATTTGTACCGGTTTTTATTCCGCATATTTTTTCATTGTCCGGAGTATAAAAAAAATGGTCATAGTAGAACGGTAATAATTTTAACGTGGTATATGTGCTGCCCAGACGGGAGTCAATTTTTTTATCATCTTCGGTCTCATTATCGGTCTCATGTTCGTATGTATATTCATAGTCATCATAGGCGTCATCTTCATCAAGCGGGCATGAGAACATGATTGTATCTCCGGGTGAATCATAGGCCCATGAAAAAGTGGTATATTCTATGGGGAATTCAAGTATTTCCACTGCTTCTTTTTTATCCGAAAATACGGCAAATATCAATATTACATTATCGACAATAACGGAGATTTCATTTTTGGACACGTCGGGGTTCCATAAAATTGACGGAAGACCGTCGAAAATACCCTGTAATTGCGATACGCATTTGCCCGATTCAATTTCCCATATTTGAATCACCCCTTCTTCCCCTTCAGAGCCGGGGTCCGGGCTCGCGGCAGCAAGATACTTTTTGCAGGGACTCATCTCTACTGCCGTAAAAACGGTACCGGCCGTTCCCGGGGGCCTCAGTTCCCAGGGAAAATTCGCGAGAATTTGTTCGGAGCCGTAATAATGACAGGGCCCAACACCTGTTTCACGCTCAATTGTTTTTAACCGGGTCCGTAATTGTTCTATCTCTTCATAGCTTAACGCGTCCCATTGAATAGTTTTCAGGATGGTCAGGGCTTCTTCATGATCCCGTATAGCCTCCAGGGTGTTTAGTATTTCTTGATTTCTATCGTTATATCGCATGGTTCTTATCGTTCTATCGATTTTTTAGTAATATCCGTTAAGTATATACCGGGAATCTATTTGGTTAAAGCACAAAATAAAATTATTACAACTAAAAAATTAAATTCTTCTACGGGGACGGTCCGGTGTCAGAGGACACTTCGGCTCCGCTCAGTGACCTACGGGCTCTTTTCCTGCGGAAGCCGGTCCGGTCCGGTGTCAGAGGACACTTCGGCTCCGCTCAGTGACCTACGGGCTCTTTTTCCTGCGGAAGCCGGTCCGGTCCGGTGTCAGAGGACACTTCGGCTCCGCTCAGTGACCTACGGGCTCTTTTCCTGCGGAAGCCGGTCCGGTCCGGTGTCA
>JAAENB010000544.1 GCA_024224995.1 bacterium
ACGTAATTCGGAATGTAAGCTATGCCCGGAGCGATGCCTCGGCAGATTGTGAGGCTGTTTGAGCGGAGCGAGTTCCGAACATTCTGCCGAGGTATTGCTCCGGGCATAGCTTACATTCCGGGCTGCCCCCTACCGGGTCAGCTGCTTTCAACCAGGAAATTTCCAATAGCAAGGTAGTCGGCCTTGAGAGCGCGAAAACATGCTAAAGCGTCAACCGGGGAACAGACGATTGGTTCTCCCCTGCTGTTAAACGAAGTATTTAACACCATAGGGAGCCCGGTTATTTCATTGACCTTCGAAATGAGATCATAATATTTTTTATGATACTCCCGGCTCACGCTTTGAGGCCGGGTAGTCCCGTCCACATGGCACACGGCAGCAAGGGGGTCCCGGAATTCCTCTTTTATATTCATGGTAAAAAGCATAAAGGGGCTATGAAAGCCATTGGAAAAATATTTTTCTTCATATCCTTCCAGGATAGAAGGGCCAAAAGGCCGCCATTCATCCCTTCCTTTCATGCGGTTAAGCCGCGACTTTAACCCCGCACTGCTTACGGAACAAAGAATACTTCTGTTGCCAAGCGCCCGGGGACCAAATTCCATAGCCCCCTGGAACCAGCAGACTATTTTATCCCTGGTAAGCTGCTCAGCCACCGGTACTGTTATGTCATTATAATACCGGTACGGGACGCTGTTTAATTCAAGAACATAGCGAATCTCGTCGTCGGTATATGAGGGTCCCCAAAAAGCATGCTTCATGGTAATCCCGGGACTGGCGCCGGTAATATAATGATACGCTTCCAGGGCCGCGCCAAGAGCGGTTCCCGCGTCATGGGCTGCCGGCTGAATAAACATATTCCGGGGCTCCAGCGCGTCACGGATCTTCATGTTCAGCATGCAGTTAAGGTGCACCCCTCCGGCAAGGGCAAGAAATTCCGTGCTCCGGCAAATTTTCGTGTTCAGTAAATTAAGCGTATTCTTTTCCAGCGCGTCCTGGAACGTATAGGCAATATCCTTGTGGAGCGGCAATATTTCCTGCCCCTCTTCCCGCTGGTATTTCCCGTACTGATCAAAGATCTTTGAGTCACTTAACCGGTAGTTGTTAAAATCATTAATCGTATAACATTCACGGGTATCCGCAAGGCTGCTCCCATACGGGGCAAGAGCCATAGTAATCCCCTGTCCATTAGGACCAAATCCCAGCAAGCGGGTCACGGTTTCATACCCGCCGCCGATGCTTGAATCCGTGCCGTACAATATGAAATCCTCACAGTGTATATCATCATCCTCAATTCTAAAAAGGCAGGCTGTTTCACGCTCTCCCCTGCCGTCGGCGGTAAAGGCATATCCCCGCTTAACAGAACCGGCAGTTCTAACGGCACTTGCCGCGTGTGCCAGGTGATGGGGAATAAAAATATGCTTTCCTGATTGTATAATCGATGGAAATTCCGCCTGGTTATCCGCTGAATAATTCCGGTTAAATTTATAGGGAATTCCATTAATGGCAATATAGTCGATCTCCTCCAATCTCTTTCGCGCTTTTTCCAGAAGGAAACGTATGCTATGGGAACAGAGCACGTCGCGTATGGAAAGATCCGGCGAATTAATGAGGTTCGCGGAACGGTCACCGGGATGCCGGTAACCATAATATTTAACCCGGTTAAAACGCTCTTCTTCAACAGCTCCAATAAGCTCATCACCGGAGATTAACGCGGCAGCATGATGATATGACGTTGCTATAGCAAGACCAAGAATATACATAACAGAACTCTTTTTTTATATTTACTCAAGAACATTCAGAATTAATTTTTTAATATCCATAGACTCTTGCGCGGCAGCGAGCGCCTGTTTACAGAACTGATCGACCGCCTCCCCTCCCCTGATCAAATATTCCATTTTTTCCTCAAAAGAGGCATAGTCCCCGGCTGTGTAAAAATGCATTAAAGAGTTATAAAAAGTATGATTTTCATTAAATGATGTAAGAACCGGAACTCCCGATGGAATGGCAAGCGCAAAGGTGCTATACCCGGCAAAATCATGGTCTTCTATTAAAGGAATTGTTATTACTTTACAGAGCGACAGGATCCGGGTGCACAACACAGGAGTCATAAACGGTATAAAGGTAAGCTTGTCCTGGTGCTCTTTCTTTATACGTATTAACTGTTCCACAATTTTTCGATCAAGTTCATTTTCAAGAGGAAAATCATACCGCAATACTACCAATCCTTTTTGATGAGGATGGTTGCCGCAATACTCACCGAATAGATCAAAATCTCTTCTTCTGAAACCGAAAAAGCAGAAGTCATACAGTTTTTCTTCTACAATATATGGTTTATAGATATCAAAATTTGTTTGATAATGATTATACTTAATCCTGGTTTTGGGATTATTAAAATATTGCCGGTAGTAGTCTTCTATCTTTGGAATATCATCATAGAATGAATATATGGTATATTTTTTTTTGTATGGTCCCAAAGGATCTCTTCCAACCAGGACTACAATATTATTTTCAATAATCCTTACCTCTTTTGTGCAGGTACCGGAATCAAATATATCAAGCGCTTTCGAAAATCCCCAGAATACTATTTTTTCGTATTGATTAAAAAAATCTTCATTGATCTGATCTGCCGGAATTGTTGTATTATTATTTAATTCAAAAGAAGAATCATCCTGGTCGAGCAGAATATCAACATTTGTTTCCCGCAATTCACGAAAAAGATTAGGCGTTAGTTCATACGGCAATCGCTGCCAGGCTGCGAGTAATACCTTTGTAAATTGTTTGCCGGAAAAAACATTCTTACGAAAGCGGGTAAATTCACCGCTTTCACCGGTCTTTACTTTAAAAATACGATACAATAATTTCGTATGATCTTCAGGGTCGAACACTTCCCGGTTTAGACCGGAAATAGAATAGATAACATCAAAATTAAAAAAAGAGGAGAAATTTTCTTTTGGAATCCGAATAAAATTATTCACCTGTAAATGATAGTGTCCGGGCCTTCGTTCCAGGGGGGAGGGAAAATACAGGACATAACCGTATTCTTTAAGATTAAATCCAATCTTAATGGAAGAGCTTTCACTTACGGTAACCTGTACAAAATCGATACCATCCTCGCTCCCCATATTGGTATTTGAAGAAAGAACCTTTTGCCCCTGATTCCGGAAAATCATAATATCAATATACTGAACAAGCTGCCTGGTAATATTTTCATTTCCTTTATAGATTGAAAACTTAAGTTCATATTCAAGATTCATATTCACCTTACCAGTCACGGGATTACCGGTCTTACAACATCCTCACCATAGATATCGATATAATCTTTTCTGGGCCCCAAACAAATATTCAACAATCGACACTTCTTACAGGCTGCCACATGGGTCTTTTCGTCAAAATGATTGGTGTTCTCAAGTTTAATTTTTTCAACATCAACATGAACCGAAAATTCTCTGTTTATATAGCATAGCGGGATATGATCAACAATTACCGTCATATCATTTTGAGCACATACCTGAAGGGCTTCGTTAAGATACGGTTCAACCTCAGAATAACGGGGCACAATATCTTCCCTTTCTGTTGCGGCTCCAATTGCTTTTACAAAACTCATCTGTAGAAGATGTAAACCGGGAAAATTATCCTTCAGGAACCGGGCATACCCGGGTAGTTCTTTATAATTTGATTTACAAATAATATGACTGATCCGGACCTTTTGCCCTAAGGCAAGAAGATTCTTAATGCCCTGCATACGGGGAAGAAGGGTGTTTGGAGCCTGGGTAATCGTGTCATTGATCTCTTCCAGGTGCGAAGGCATTGCTATATTAAAAAGGTCTATGGAATACTGCACGATCTTTTCCGCGTTTTTCTTATAGGAAAAAAGAACACCATTCGACTGCAGCTCCAGGAAAGAACAATGCTGCCGCGCAAGCGCGAGCCAGTAAAAAAAACGGGGAGCCAGTGTTGTTTCACCACCGGAAAGTATAATATAATCATTGCCTTTTTTGATCATTGCTTCGGTGTACACGGTATCGGCTCCCGGACGGCCTTCGGCTCCACAATAAATACACTTTTGATTACATTTTTCTGTTAATGGAATGAGCATTATCACAATTCTATCGACACTAAAATTATCGTCAATCTTATTTTCCCGGAGGTATTAAAAACCATAAAACTCTTTCGCAGGGGCTCTTCATATATATTTTTTACTTAATTAGAAACCGGCTTGACAAACCACGGACTTTGAGCAATAAATTTATGGAAAAAAGCCCGGTTTCGGCAAAGGATAGACGATGAAACTACAGACCATCTTTTCTACTGTTTTCCTGTTACTATTTATCCTCTCTTTTTTTTCAGCAGCGATCTCTTTTTTTCTCTCCTGCCGGAAAAAAATAAATACTCAAGACTCCATGATTAAACAGTATGCCGGGGAATTATTCCCCCTTGTTCTTGCCCTCATTATTCATATTATCTTCGTCCTTTTATATTCCAACTGGGCTCCTCTGCACGAAGAAAACATTTTTATATGGATATTTAATAATTTGATTAACAATACCGCGATAGATTCAACACCGATAGGCTATAAAAACACTGTAGGATTTACGGTTTTTTTCAGGTTTTTTCTCAATATACTTCCCACAAGTATACCCACCGGTATTTTCATAATCAACTATTTCCTGACCCTGTCAATAACAATAGCCGTATATTGCGCGATCCGTTTAAACTTTGAAAGCAAGCTGTTTGCTCTATTTTCATCGCTCTTGTTCTTATATACTCCAATAGTAAGTAAATGCAGTACAACGGAAAATTTCTATTTGCCAATTAGCTTTTTCTTTATGTTATCGTTCATATGTATAACCGTCTCAAAGGAACAATTTAAATGGCCGGTATTCCTTTTATTTATTTCGTCCGTAGCACTTCTGCATAATATACGGCCCGAATTCAGTATCCTTGCGGCTTTCCCGCTCGCCTATATCCTGGCAACAAGATCGAAACTAATCTTTCCCCTTACCCCATTTAAAATTTTATGCTATCTTTTTCTAGGAATACACCTGCTCAATACCGCGTACGATATCAGTCTCGTCCTTTCAAAGGCGAAAGGAATAGGAGGGTTCTCCCATACGCTTGACGTATTTCAGAGTAATCTCTTCCTGTCATATTACGGTTTCGATACAACTGCCCTGCCAATGGGCAATGATTTTACGGCAATCGTCTTCTATATCTCTCTAATGCTTTTTCTCGTCACCCTGGCTCCGGGTATGGGCCGCTTTTTTGGCAGTTTAAATCGCGATAGAAAATACGTTTTGCTTTATTTTCTATTGGCATCATTGTTTACTGCTGTTATGAAGACCTATAGTATGGAAGGGCATACCGGTTACCGGCGGCAGATCCTGCAGTTATTATTCTATTCCATATTTTCCGGGTATCTTCTTTTTGTAATAGACAACGCAATACGGTCACCCATAAAAAAATCCTTTGCTTTTGTTTTACTCATACCAATTTTCATCAATTTCATTGTTCATATAAATTTCATCACCATACCGGAAATGGTACAGGCAGAATACCTGTTCATTAAAAAAATGCTCTCAGAAAAATATATAAACACGGAGAAGAACAAAATACTGGGGTATGTTTCTTATACAGGAGAAGCAAGACTTGGCCTGAACAACCCAATGGACCTGTTCCGGGACGAGTACAAAGATATGGATTTCCAGACCATCCGGGAATTAAAAAAATTGCCGGAAAACAAACAAGCGGTTTACATACGGCTTCTCAACTGCTACTGGGACCAGCCAAACTCGAATGGAGTTCCCGGGCCGCCGTTACCCGACAAATGTCTGCCTTTTGAAAATGCCTATACCCTGGAACCGATTTTCGAAAAAAGAATTAAACCACAACTGGTTACGGATTGGAGAAAAATCTTTGAGCCCGAAGTACGGTTTGGGGTATATAAAGTTACAAATAAATAATATGGATATCTTTAGCAGGAGAGCGTTATTATTCTACCGGGAAAATCTCCCGGCAGAATATTGAACTGACATTTTAACTCAGAACTACGGCACATTGTAAATGTACGTTCCTGCTGCCCATCCGGAATAGCTGCTAACAGTAACATTGTTTCCGGCACTGATACTGGCGGTATCACCAACTGCGGTATTGCTCTTTCCACCCGTTACACTGGTGTAGTTATTTGTCGCGCTATTTGCATTTCCCCCGGATACAGTGGACGAATCACCACTGGCCGCATTTGAAGCTCCCCCGGCAACACTGGAAGCGTAACCGCTGGCGATGTTTGACCTTCCGCCTGTGACATTGGAATAGGCGCCATTTGTCGCATTATAATACCCGGATACTATTCCACCGTACTGGGTAAAATTGTTGCACGAGCCGATAACAAGGTTATGTGAACCGGACCGGTCATCGCCGGAGCCTCGTAATTCATTGTACCCAATCATCAGGTTGCCAAGACCGTTCACTGCTCCGCTTGTTGACCCGCTGCCGCTTTCTATATGAACATTCATTCCGCTGAAGGTTAAATCATCTCCGACTCTTGTGACACCGGATAAAATAACCTCAACAGCACCGAGATCGGTTTGTAATTGACTTATTGACGACGCGTAACCCGAGTTAACACTTGATTCCAGGGTGCTGACCCTGGCCTTTAATGCGATCATCTCAGTTTGCAGATCGCTTATTGCTTTATACATTTCGGAAAAACTGAAATCCGGTTGGGAGTCTTCAGTGTCATTACTTGCTGAATCATCACTGTTCCGGAGGCCTTCCTCACATCCCATTGCAAAAACCGCTAAAAATAAAACCAGTAAAATAAAACCAATACGCTTTTTCATTAATCAAACACCTCATTTATACACAAATTTTTACGAACATCTGGGCGGATATTCTAAAATGACACTATTATAGCCGATTCTTAAGCAAAAAAATTTTGCTTGATATTTTATGGCATAGATAATTATTATTAAAATCCAAAGGGAAGAAAATCAACTCTGGATAGTATGGCTTCTTGAATATTAATATAAGAAATATTTCTATGATTGTCAATAGTCTGGAATAAAATAATTCCAGACAATTTTTGTCTTATACAAAAACAACAATTTGTTCGCTTTTACTTTGCTATTAATATGGAACTACAAATAATCTATAAACTCATTGTATCAATAATCGCGCTCTCTCTGCCCTTTGTATGGATCTTTTTTATAATACTGTGCCTTGTGAATATTCCCACCTGTATTAAATTCTATAAACATATAATCAATTCACTAACAGGCTGGGACAGGAAAAAACAATATCTTTTTTTTGGTTTATTTTGCCTTATTATAGTATTATATGCCTGGAAAGGTTCATATTTAATCATGAGTCCTGATGATGATTTACGGGTAGTCAATCACTCTGTTGAACGATCGAATGTTGAGTTTTTTACCGGTTTCAGTTCCCCATCCCTGGAAGCATTTGTTAACACGCCAACCAAATTTAAAAATATTGCCTGGTCATCCTTTGTAAGCCTGGTTATGAGGATCTCTCCTGGTGAACGGGTTCCATTTTACATGAATTCCGTGATCCATTTTCTTGATCTATTACTCATATCCATTATTATACTGGCCCTGTTCAAAGACTTCCGGATATTAATTATCATGATTCCTTTGCTTGCACTGAATTCCCGGGAAATGGAAATAGCATTCAGACCCAGGGCCATTGTTATATCACGATTTCTATTGGCCTATACCTGTTTTTCTCTACTGGTCTTTAAGCAGTACCAAAAAAAACTCATATTTACGGGAGCGGTTATTGCCGCAATGCTTGCAGTGTATACCCGGCCGGAAAATTTTATGATCATATTCCCGGTTTTTTATGTGCTTGGAACTATGCCGAAAGAACGGCCGGTAAGCAAAAAAAGCAGCTATTTACTTACAGGATTCCTTGTTATTAACGCGCTAATGATCCTTGTTCCTCTTCAAGCTCATTATGTGAGCCACAATGAATCTCTTTATAATAATATCAACGGGCCATTAAACTTCTTTTCATTTATTAAGGCACATCTCGAAGTATTTGCCCATTTTGCCATACTATTTTGCGTTCCCCTGGTATACTGGATAATATCACGAATAACAATCGATACCAATAAATTTAATCCGGGTCTCAGGCACTTTTCACTCTACTACGGAGCTCCATTTTTAATTATTCTCATTTCCTGGCCTACTTTAGGCGATGAATCCAGGTTTAATTATCTTATAATGCCCGTTATTGCCTTATTTGCATCACTTGCCATAATCCGGTTGCTCAGTATTTCACTAAAAAAAAGAATAAAATATTTTATCATCTTTATTATAAGCGTCCTGTATGCAGGATTATTGCTGTTTCAAGTAATTGGAACGGCCGAATATAAGCAATGGAAAAATACCGGCATTATTCAATATAACATATTCTCCGAAGTGAAAAAACTAACCCCGGAGAACTGAGTACAGTAAAAACCTTTTCCCTTGCCCCTTCTCCCCTGCACCTGTTTATTGTATCCTGTTTATATGAAATATATTTGAGAAGCGTAGATTATAGAGTTCCGTAAGCTCAAAGGCGCCGCAAAAACTACAGCCTGTACACTCTACCGGGGGGAGCCGCTTAAAGGCAGTGAGAAAATCTACCCCATTGTTTAAATTTTCAATGGAATTTTCATTAACATCCATACGGTCGCAGGGACGGAGTCTTCCGTCTGCCTCAATGATACAGAATAATTTACCGGCACTGCAATCCTTACTGTCAAATTCGGGATATTCGGGCCATCCCTGCATAAACGCAAGCAAAGATAAAGAATTTCGAATATTATTCCGGTATTTTCCTCCCTTTTTCTGTTCAATTAAAAAGTTTACCAGCTGCTGATGATCTTCTTTTGATGGCGCAATACCCGTTATATCGGTAACTCCTTTATAGATAGGTTTTAAGGGCTGAACAGAGACTACAGTTCCATATTTATGGGCCAGCTCGAGCATTTCATGAATACCATGTATATTATGTTTGGTAATTGTTGTGGTAAAAAGAAATTTAATGCCATTTTCAGTGCAATAGTCGGCTAATCCGGTGGCGTTGCCATAGGCTCCCTTCCCTCGAATTGTATCATTTAACTCTTCGGAGGCCGAATCGAGACTTATTTTAATCAGTTCAAAAAAATGAAGGATATCCGTGCAGGATTCAAAATTATAACCCGTAGTATTAATATCAAGAGAAATCCCTTTCTTTTTGGCATGTATAACTATTTCTTTTATATCATCCCTGCAAAATATCTCTCCCCCGGCAAGAGCAAGCCTTTTAACGGAAGCATTCCGCAAGGAATCGATCAATGAAATGGCGGAAGTGGTATCAAGTTCTTTGCCCCTGTCGTATTTTTGCGGAATATTGCAATACAAACAGGTCCCCCGGCATTGATCTGTGATATTCCACCGTACCACAACAGGGGTTCGTTTTCGGAATATCCCGGTGTAGACTATTCGAAAAAAAACCGTGGTTTTGTATAGTAACTTTTTCATGTGAGCATTGAGCTTATTCTCCTTAAATGTTATTTGTCAAGAATTAATCTATTTAAAAAAATTCTTGTTTTTTTGACAGCTTTCTTTTTATAGTGGGAGAATATGAAAATGTTATTAAAAGTAATTCCCAGAAGGAAAATATTTTTTAAATTCGGTGATCTTAAAAATTTTGTCTCGCTCTATGTCAGGGGTTCCCTGACACAGGGAAACCGGGTTGTGGAATTTGAGGATGCCTTTGCTTCTTATATAGGGACAAATCACGCCATAGCGGTCTCTTCCGGCAGGGTTGGTCTGCAATTGATATTACGGGCACTCAATCTTGCCCCGGGAGACGAAGTTCTTCTGCCGGCATTTACCTTTAATGCCGTACCACGGGTCATTGAGGATATGGGTTTTAAACCGGTATTTGTTGATATCGATCCTCATACGTACAATATCGATCCCGGACTGGCAGCGAAAAAAACCGGCAGCCGAACCAAGGTTCTGCTCATAACCCATATTTTCGGAAATCCCTGTGATATAAACAAATTACTTGAAATCGCGGGAAAACATAATTTAATTGTGATAGAAGACTGCGCACAAGCGGTTGGCGCTCAATATAATAATAAAAAGACCGGTTCTTTTGGTCACTGTTCCTTTTTCAGCTTTGAATCGGTAAAACCCTTCAGCACCTATGGCGGAGGAGCAATAACAACCAACCACGAAGATATCGCCCTGAACATTCGCGCTCAACTTGAGTCGTACCCCTATCCGAAGCCAAAAGACCTGTTTAAAAGACTTTTTTTTTCCTTTTTGGAATTCATTCTCACCAGTTCCCTTATTTTCAGTACCTGCGTGTACCCCATACTCCTTTTTTCAAAACTGCTCAATAAAGATCCGGGTAAATCATTCCGGAAAACCAAGAACAAGGTTAAAATATTCAACACAAAATATACCAATTTCCAGGCCCATCTCGGTATAAAAAGACTGGAAACCCTGGAAGAATATACTGCCAAACGGACCGCTCACGCGGACATTCTCACCAGGAAACTCGCGGGCGCATACCGTGTTCAGCATAAACACGATAGCGCGTCTTCAATATATTACAGTTACGCTATAGAAAGCTCCGAAAAGGAAAAGCTTGTAAAACAACTGCTCTTTAAAAAAATAGATGCCGATTCCTTTAACAACCATAATTGCTTTGAGAATGAAACGGAAACCGCGTGGACGGAGTACCCGGCAGCCCATACGGCGCTTACCAGGCTCATCCAGGTACCCGTGTATCACCAGTTAAAAAAAAGAGACCTTGACTATATAGCCGGGATACTGAATTCAATAACACCATGCCAATAAGCACAAAAAAAATAAGCTTTGCCCTGAAACTGCTGGAAGCCCGGCTGCGGCGCAGGCCTGTCCCTTTACTGGTTAACTGGATACTAAGCAACCGGTGCAATTACCAATGCCGGTACTGCAATCTCTGGAAAAAGAACACTCCGGAACCGGAAACCGGGACCATAACAACGATTATCGACAAACTATATGAATGCGGCACTCGAATGATCTCATTCAGCGGCGGTGAACCCCTCATCCGGGACGATATTGGGACCATTATTAAGCACTGCGCCGGCAAAGGTATTTACACGAAAATAACCACCAATGGCTCACTCATCGGGAAAAAAATTGATGAAATAGCGGGGGTTGATCTTGTAAAAATTACGTTTAACGGCCCCCGGCACATACACGATGCAGAAAGAGCGGAAGGATCATATGATGACGTGATACGGGCCATCCCCCTGCTCAAAGAATATTCAATAGACGCGGGACTTAACTGTGTCCTGACACGGCAGAATATGAACCATCTCGATGAAATCTTTAATACGGTGGAAAAACTTAAAACAAAGATCTCGTTCCAGCCCCTGGAATACCGTGACGGTTCAAATGAATATATCAACGCCGCCATTCCCGCGCCCCGGGAGTTCAAAAAAGCTATTGCCCTGGTAATGAAGACAAAAAAAGAGAAGAAGCATATTATCGCGAATTCAAATCATGGATTGCGCTATTTATATAACTGGCCGCGTCATACCAGGATACAATGTTGGGCAGGAAAACTGTATTACAGAATAACAGCAGAAGGAATACTAACGGCATGCGACCGGTTAACCGATCATACCTCCTTTAAGCTCACTCCGGACTCGAACATCAAACAAATCATCAAAGAAATCCCCCCGGTGAACTGTGAAGAACAATGCTGGAGAAATACTACTATTGAACTCAACTACCTATTGTCATTAACTCCGGGGTCCATGCTTAACTGGAAAAATATTTCATGCAGGGACGACAGTTAAATTTTATTATTGCGTAAATATACAAAAACATCCGGGACTGCCTGGACAATGACTGTATACGTGCTTTTTAGTCAAGTACAGGTAAATCCTGTTACTAAAAAAAATTCTTGTTTTTATGAGCTGTTGCCCTATGCTTGCCTGTTATGAAGTCTAAAATAATCTCATTTATTAAAATATCAGTTCCCTGGATAATTACGGGGCTTATTTTCTTTTATCTCTTTTCGAAAATAAATATACCTGAATTAAAAGAACAGCTGCTGTCGGCGCATGTCGCTTACTTATCTACAGCCTGTATACTTGCCCTTAGTTCTCTCTTTCTTCTCAACGCCTTAATTTTTTATATTGTCTCCGACGGCCTTAAATTAAATCTTACCTACAAAGAATGTCTTTATATTAAATTAGGCAGTTTTTCACTTAAAGCGGTACTGCCCTTAAAGATTGGAGAGGTAAGCAGTGTTCTATATTTAAAGAAAAAACACGCGGTCTCTCTGCCAATAGGCGGACTATCTGTTTTTCTTGATCAATTCTACAGCCTGTTATTTATTATCATCCTGGGATTCGCAGGTTACCTGGGGATGGCTGATCCGGAAACAAGATTTTTCTTAATACTCATCGCCGCAATCTCACTACTAATTATGCTCCTGTTCAGAAACATCCCGGTTTCAGTTCTACGCTTCCTTTCAAAGTACAGTTCCAAACTAAGGCTGGTTTTACATAATTTTTCAGCAGTTCTCAATTCATTCAAGCTGTGGCATTATATAGCAATATTTTTCTTATCACTGTTAAATGAATTTGCAAAAATCTTCATTTTTTGGTTACTTCTGGCATCATTATCACTGGATGTGCCTCTCATGCTGATCGTTTTCGTTGTTCCCCTGTCAATAATCATCACATTCCTGCCGATTACTCCCATGGGGCTTGGCACTCGAGAGGCTGCTATTGTCTATTACCTGTCAAACTATATCAGCCCGGAACAGGCTTTAAACGCAGCCCTTTTATTCAGTTTTTTCAGATGGATTATTCCTACAGGCATTGGACTCTTTTTTACCAGGTCATTTATTAAAGAAATACAAAACAATTAATATTCTTTTTCCAGGTATAGCTCAAATTTATTCTCCATCATCCCATACCCCTCTTTACACGCTTTAACCTTTTCTCTGCCCGGTAAGATATTACAAAAATTGATACCGGCAGCATTGTTATAATAAATATGCATCCCATAGCCATATAAGCGGTAATCAATCTCTTTTTCAGCAAGCCGAAACGGTTCAATTTCCCGCGATTCCATTCCCGACTCCAGTGATTCAAGCGCTTTTTTATTGGTAATAAAAAAATCCTTCTCCCTGGTCCCGGCATAATCAATAATACCCGTATTATAATTTACAAAGTTATTATTTTTCTTCGGTGTAGTTATGATGCTCAGGTTAGTAATGAAGTTCAAAGCAAGCAACAGCATCAGCAGAACGCGTAATCTTTTCCTATTTGCCGCAACAAACGCAATTAATATCATACCGATAGTGATAATAAGCGTTACATGCTGAATCCGTATTACCAGTACCCGGTCCAGGTAATCAACAAAACGGTTATTACCCAATAGCTCTGCCGCGAAAAATATCAAACAAAAACATGCCGGTAAAAGCAGGGGAAAAACTTTTTTCTCTACAAAGACCCTTTTCAGTATATCAACTATCGCGAACACCAGCAGAAACATAAATATAAAAAAAGCCGTATGCGTAAGCGCGCTCAAAGCATCCAGGTTTTCAATACCCGAGGCCACAAATACTTGTTTAAAATAGAAAAAATAATCAGCAAGCCGTTCCCCTGTTAAGAAGAAAATTTCGACCCTTCCTTTTCTCACCAACAGGTAAAACATAAAAACATTGGCTGCCATAAACAGGATACCGGGAATTATGAACTTCTTATAATTCCCGGCTGTAGCAGCAAAAAAGTCCCGAAACAAAGCACTGCCCTTTTCGAAGTATTTATGCAGCAGCACATATATCGCATAACCGGGCCATAAAAGAAAATAATAGGGCGACAATAACGGGAGTACAACCAATAATTTAACGATACCGCCTTTTTGAGACCTGCATAAAAAATAAAAAAATAACAAAAATCCGAAAATATATAAATTCCCGGCAAAACTATCGGAAGAAACTGTTGACACAGTAAATCCTATGGGGCTCAGAATAAACATTGCGGAAGCATACACCGCCACCCGTCTTCCGTTAAACCGGTTAAGGATAGCAAATAAAGATACCAATAATACCGTATTTGTCACAATGGAACCGAAAAAAGAGCTCATTTCATTAGTTGGGAATAGCAGGTAAAAAGGCAAAACAAATGGCACCTGGAGCAATACGGACAATGTTATATACAGGTCAACTTCAATACTGTAATACTGCCAAAAAGCATCAAATTGCCCCTCTTTAAGCAGGTATAAAAGTTTAAGAATATAGTAAGATTCATTCCCGCCTAATATTCCCTGAAACGTAAAGAGTATGGGTATTCGTATTAGAAGAAACAATAACACCAATACCAGGATAATTGAAAAATCAGAATGTAAATACTTCCTCATTATACCAACCACTATACTAATTGATCCTCTCTTATTATTTTAATACATACCAACAAACAGTCCTTCTGTTCTGGTTGAAACATATATCGCGCGCCGCTTTGTATCCAATACGATCTCTCGCAAAGAGCAGCGACCTGCTTTAAACCTGGCGATCTGTTTACCGGTAAGAAGATCGATTTCAACAATGACATTCGTTAAAGCCGATCCAGTGAAAAGTAATTGCCGCTCTTCGTCAACAGCCACCCCTCTTGTACCAAAGGGAACCGGTATTTTATCTACAATAGTAAAACTGTTGATATCAAGAACATAGAGATACCTGTCATTCAGAACAGCGCAATACAACCGGGCATTTGCCAGGCAAAAACCGGATACCGGTCCCGGAAATAAATGGCGCCTTTGTACCGACAATGTTCCGGTATCAACTTCCCACAAATAATATCCCCCGGGGTTAGCAGGATTATACCAGTTACTCAAATAGAGCACATCTTTTGGAGGATAATAAACAAACCCGGTATGGGCATACCCCAGAGGAGATATAACCTTTTCTTTTTCCACACGAAAGGCAGCTCTGTTTACTTTTATAATCTCAATATTATTCTCACCCAGCAGGTACAATGAATTGCCGGTATGTACGATCTTAAAATCTCCATCATTGAGCTTATTATGATATAATCTTTTCTTTATTGTTACAGTAGTGGGATCCATCATAATTAAAGCACGATTGTTCCGGTCAATAAAATATAATTCATTTTTATTCTCATTTATATCAATACCAAGAGACAGGTAGGAATGATCCGCTTTTTTCGGGTAGTAAAGCTCTGTTTTCTCCCAATCAATACTATAAATAGCGCATCCATCTTTCCGGGTATGCTTTCGGAAAAAAAGCTTTGAATATTTTTGAGAAAATTTTGGCGTATAAATATCTCCTTTTATTAAGCAATCCATCTTCACGTACCTGCCGGTATCCAGTGGAGCGAAGAGAATAAAAACTGAAGCAAGCCCTATACAATAATATATATTCTTGAAATACAACCGGAACCCGGTTCCGGTTCTTTCCCCCCGGGGAAGATTACAATACTTCAAATATAACGGATACCAGGCACACTCTCCAATACCAATTTGCACTAATAACAAAGCTCCAATTAACAGATTCCATCGTTTATTTGTAAATATTTTATTACTATCGAAAAGGATAAAATTGCCCGCAATAGAACCAAGAGCCCCAACAATCATGGTGCAGAAAAAAATAAGATCATTAAGGAGAAAGGCATAAATTCCGGTAATGAGCCCCGCAAGGAATACCAATACCCATACTCTATTATTCCCTTTTTCATCAGAGACCTTGTTCTTCGCAGTTACAACACGGTATACGTATGGCACAAACAATAAAAAGAAAAAAAATGAGAGCGCGAGCCAGGTTACGGGAAAATCTTTTTCGATCAAAGCAACAATATTCACAAATGCTCTATCCACGAACTCAAACCTGTGGCGCAAATAAAACAACTCATGCTGGAAATCATTATTTAGAGTAATCCTGTTAAGAACAAAGGAATTAAAAAAAAGAGTTCGGAAAAACAACAGTTGCGCTGCATACAAAACAGCACCTGCAAACAAAAAGCACCGTATTGTTAATATTTTTTTGATAATACTTTGCATAATCACCTTTTTAACGAAAATTGTATCACATTTATTTGTAAAGATTTTTTTGACTCCCCGTAGATAAAAGTGCTTGCAATTTCACCTCTTTTTAGTACGATTTCACCGAATTCTTAAAAAATAATATCATACCGGGGATTTATTATGATTAAAAAAATTATTCTTCCGCTCATAGTAATTTCTATTTTCATGTTCTCATTTTGCAAAAAGGGGGAACAAACCACAGAACAAAATGTACAAAAAGATTTTAAGCCTAATATTAGCTATCTTGATGAATTAAAAACAATAAAAAAAGATAAAGGTGATCGAAAAAAAGCTGAATCGCTCCATGAGAAGGCATTAAAAGAACACCAGCTGGCAAATTATGATATATCGGAAAAATACTGGTATCAAGCCGCCAAAGCCGACCCTGCCTGGGGACAGCCCTATTTTAACCTGGCCTGTTCTGTGGCTTCTATGGGAAGCAAGAAACCGGCAATTGATTACCTGCAAATGGCCCTTGCTCTTGATTCGGCGAAACTGCTCAAACCGACCAAAAATGATAAGGAGCTGGATTCCATCAGGGATACAAAAGAATACAAAGATCTGATTAAAAAATATAAATAACTGTTTATAGCTGTTCAAAAAGGTCCGCAAGAAAAATTCTACAAGGTATATACGATTTAACATGGACCCGGTTAGCATAAAATCTTTTATTATTTCACTAATTGCGTTCATGTTACCATACGCGTGGATTTTTTTTATCATCATTTTTATAGTATGCGTCCCTTTTTTTATAAAGTTCTATTATTATACAATAACCGGTTCCAATAAAACAACCGGGAGCACCTGTTTCATTCTCGCGCTGCTTTTTGGGCTCATTATTCTTAGCTATTCTACAATGGGATCATATTTAACAACAAACCCCAATGATGATTCCAATACAATAAACTTTGCCATTGAACGATCCCAAATAGGTTTTGTTACCGCCTTACATTCAAAAGAACTGCAATCATTCGTGAACTGGCCTATTAAAACCAAAAATATAGCCTGGACCTCTCTTTTAAGTTTATTCATGAAAATTTCACCGGGCATTAAAACACCGTTTTACATAAATTCAGTGATCCATATCCTGGAATTATTACTCCTGTGCTCAATAATCCTTGCCCTTTTTAAAGATTACCGGATCTTATTATTCATGATCCCCCTGCTGGCATTCAATTACGCTTCCATAGAAACCGCTTTCAGGCCGCGGGCAATGGTTCTTTCACGTTTCCTGTTAACCCTGACCTGCTTTTCTTTATTGTCGTATAATCACTACAAAAAAAAGTTACTCTATATTTTAGCGATAACAGCAGCAGCCCTGGCAATTCATACCCGGCTTGAAAATATTATGATCATTATTCCCATAATCTACATGGAACTCATTGTATTAAAAGATCATGCCGCAAACAAAAAAATGTTATATTGGGCTGTATTCCTTTTATTACTTAATTTTTTTATTATAGTCCCCCCTCTTGTGTTTCATTATTTCAGCACATCAAATCAATCATTTGATTTTATGAGAACCAATTCCGCGCTGCTTGAGATCTTTCAATCATATATGGGCTTTGTTATATTCTTTGCCTTATCGTTCGGCACCATTCTCATTTACCTGCTTATCCCTAAAAAAGATACTCCGATTAATGGCCTCAATCTCAAATCTTTTGCTCTTTTTTATATTGCTCCTTTTTTTATGATAACTCTTATATGGCCCACTATGGGAGACGAGGGAAGATTCGTTTATCTTATAATGCCACTGGTATCGTTATTATCTGCTCTTACCGTTTTCAAGGTTTCGCGTTTATTTGTGTCACCCAAAAGCAGGGTAGTAATTACCGGTATTAGCATTCTTGCCTTCATCAGTTTTCATTGTTATTATATTCTTGTCTCCAACGACAGGAATATTATTGGCAAAGCGCAGTATGCTATAATATCCCAACTGGAAAAGGTCGTTTCTCCCCACTGTGTTTTAGTTGTTTCTCAAAAAGATCATTACTTTCACTGGAAAGGAAAAATGATGGATTTCAGTGAATTTAACAGCTCCAATAAAAAGTCATTTCCCCCTTCGGAGTGCTATATCCTGGTACGCGATTATTACTGCCTGTCGAACAATATCGAATCCCGGCGGGATACAATTCTACAGGAGTGTAATGCCATTAGACAAAATATCAAAACAAAACCGGTAAAAACATATCCCGCTTTGAACGAAGATACAGGTTTTTACCGGATGCTGCCGGGGAAGTAAAATACCATGAAGATACAGGCACCGTTAAACAGCAGCATGGATGTTACTGATATTGAGACCATGGACTGTGATGAATTCTATGCCGGTTTTTACGAAGATTCAACCCATCCCGAATCCTTAAATCACATTTCACGGCGGCCCGGGAGCCACGCGAATTTTACGAAATTTTCCCATATTAAAAAAATTATAGACACAATTAAAAAAAACAATAAAAAGATATTCATAACATACAATGAACATCATTATGAGAGCGGCATTGCAGACAAAATTTTTGCTGATATTAAAAAATTAATATCTATTGGTATTGATGGGATCATTGTTAGCGATATCAATATGATAATCAGGTTAAAAAAACAATTTCCGGACCTGTACCTTATTGCCAGTACCGGGCTTCATGTCACGAACTCCAACTCCGCACGATTCTTCTATAACCTGGGCATTAATCGTATTATTTTCCCAAGACATCTTTCGATACATTCCATTGATACGATTATCGACACGATCAATACGAAACCCGGTATTGATTTTGAAATATTTATCAAAAATGATAATTGCATAAATGTTGACGGATTATGCTCATATGTTCATGGCACGGCGGGTAAGTATCCCTTTAACCAGATGTGTAAATCGTTCTGCGA
Source organism: bacterium (assembly GCA_024224995.1). The sequence continues at coordinate 18,987 of JAAENB010000544.1, forward strand.
CCTGCCCGCAAATATCGAATATGAAGATTTTGCCTGCGGCGTCTGTTCTTTATATTCTCTCAGAAATGAGTCCGCTCTTTCTCTAAAGATCGTGGGAAGAGACCGGGAGAGCTCCTTAATAAAAAAAGATATCATTTTCATCAAAACCTGTCTCGCGTTGCTTACCAGGGCCGCTTCCGAAGAAAAATACCGTAATGACGTTATGAAAAAATTTTCAGAGATATATACTCATGCGTGCCAAAAAAAATGCTATTACGAGGTACGCGGTTAAAAAAGATGCTTATGGAAAATGTTTTTTTTATCTCCAATCCCGAAAACCTGAAGTTCCTGAACCAGGGAACCTTTGATCGAATATATTTTGGAAACGAATTTTGCGCCAGGCTGCTTCCGGCCCCCAAACAGCTAACCTGTATGCTGGAATTCTGCGAGCGGCACTCCCGGCAGTTTAGCCTGGTAACCCCTCCCTGTCTCGACAGTACCATAGCATCCATACAAGAACTCCTGAACCTGCTCCCCGCGAGTACGGAAGTTATTTTTAATGACTGGGGACTGGTTCCGGTTATCAAAGAGAGTAATCTAATTCCCGTTCACGGCAGGCTGCTCTGTTCAATAAAAAAAGATCCGCGAATAAATCCCGCTCCGGATAATTTTGAAAATAATTTTGAGAACAATGAATACTTTAAAACGAATAACCTTCAAAAAGAATATCAACAATTATTACTGAGCCGGGGCATCAACCGGGTGGAACTTGACAATGTTATCCAGGGATACAGTTTTAATCCGGAAAAAACTTTACAAGCGTCACTCTACTACCCCTTTGTTCAGTGCAGCATAACATTTAAATGCTTTTTCGCCAACGAACAAAAAAAACGGGCCGCTGTAATTGAGACATGCGCGCGTCAATGTACCGGAAAGTCCATGAGCCTGCGAACTATTGACAATAAAAAAGTATTCGTTGTGGGAAACGCGCAGTTTTATGTAAACAACAACATGCCCCGGTCACCGGAGCAGTGGAATATTAACCGGCTTGTGTATATGCCCCAAATCCCAAACCAGAATAATAGTGCCGCGAAGATTGATTGGAACGGCATATGAATTCAATCGATCTTCTGTATATCCATCCCCACGGACAACTGGTAGACGATCATATTCTTCCGTCAGGAGCGATCACCTGTATGAACGCCTATACCGGCTCAAAGGCAGGAATACTCTCGTGCGAGCTGAACGAGCAACTGGTGAGGGCAGCACGGGTCATAGCGATTGACCTGTTCTGGGCCTCATCATATTGGGCAGTGCAGTCCCTTGTTGCCCATATCCGCGGTATTAAACCCGGGATTCCCATAATTCTGGGAGGTTTTACCGCGTCACAAATACCTGTTTCAATAAAAAAATATTTAGACATAGATTATGTTTTGTCCCACCCATATGCTGAGGAAACATTTAAAAAAATTGCAGCGTTCCATACCAGTGACAATTGCGAGAACAGGGACAGAACACTTCCGGAATGGGAACACCTTCATACAGGCAAAAAATATCAAACCAATTCAATCGATCCTCTTACGACTTCATGGTTCCAGTCAAAAGACCCGCTTTCCCAGCTAACTATCCACTTAACGAGAACCTGTGAAAACCGCTTCCCGGGATGCCGGCATTGTGTGGCCAGCCGGGAATCGGCAAATGAATATTCCGGACTCCTTTACGATCATGATACAATCGCGAAATTTATTCGCACCTGTCCCCGGGACACGGAATTTTTTTTAAGCGGGTTACCCGTAGAGACAATATCGTTGGTTCTCAAAATATTTTTAACAAACAGGGTACCTACCAAACTCCATATTTTCACCTGCGGCTTACTGCCGGAAGATATCATTGACTTCATTGACAGTACGGCGGATTCAAATATCTACCTCTACCATATGACTCCCTGGCATCCTCATGACTGGGAGAGCCTCGCGGGCAGGGACAAACAACTGGGAATTCTCGCGGCGCTTGCCAAGCGCTCTGTCCAAAACGATACAAACCGCCTACGATTACATAAAACCATTACGGGTTCCCCCGAAACAGAAGAAATAATAAGACCTTTTATAAAAGATCTCTCTCTGTTCAAATATCCCTTAAACTGGAAATTACTCGACTCCATGGATGACACGGAAGATTCGGTTAAGCAGGTACAGGAATTTTCTGCTATGGTGAACAAAACCCTGGTGTTAAAACACCTGGCTCCTTTTTATTTCAGGCATTTTAAATTCGGTTCCGACCCCCAGTTTGAGCTCCCGAGAGAGCTGCCGGAAAGCGGTACAGAGGCCTTTTACCGGTCTGTTATACGCGGGTATGCAAAATGGAAAACAATACTGCCGGAGACAATCACCTATACGGCTATTCCCGTGCAGCGCAGCTCTTCGGGGTCCCTTACTCTATTAGGAAATCATGGGGAAATTCAGTGTGATATTAAGATCACGTACCAGGGCTGGGAAATTACCGTTCCGGTTTATTCTTTTAACTGGGAATCAATCCGGGAAGCATTGCACGCGGGACCAGGCACTGCCGGGTTCGTGATTCTTCCCAGGGGCCTTGAACCGGTGCTTAGCACAAGCTGCCATGAAAAAATACGCGTTTTCCCGTTTTTACCGGGTTACACACAAGCCATATCCCGAATCACCATTACCGGGGACCGTATTTATTCAAAATTTATTGTTGACAATAAATAAAATTATTCAAATTATCTTATTATGAAAGCATTGAATGAAATTCAACTTCCTCCATTTCCATTTTTTATGCCTACACGAAAACTAAATCCCCGTATGTTAAATGAAGAAAATTTTACCCGGCTGCTGCCCAACAACTTTGGGCTCTATTTTCATCTCCCTTTTTGCCCGCGAAAATGCCATTTCTGCAACACAGCCCAGGTCATAACCAGGCATATTGACACCAGCGCCTATGTGGAAACCATCCTGCGTCACGCGGAACAGGCAGGTCGCATACTAAATAAAAATCAAAAAGTACGTGCCATCAGTCTTGGCGGAGGAACACCAACAGCCATTGGTCCCCGGCTTCTCAATCACCTGTTATCGGAGACCGATAGAATATTCGATCTTAGCACAGTACTTGAAGCGACTATTGAATCGACCGTATCGGAAATAAACAGCGAAATTCTGGACGTAATGAAGAGTAACGGTTTTAACCGGATCAGTCTGGGCATACAAACCTTTAATCCAATGCGAACACGCTATCTCAACAGACTATCTAATCCGGATACGGTAAAAGAAAAAATTGAACTGATTGGAAAATACGGCTTTGAACTGAATGTAGACCTGCTCTACGGGTTACCCGAGGCAGATCCAACGCTTCTTATTGATGACGTTAAAGAACTGGTCTCCATACAAGCAATTACGGGTATAGAATTAAACGGACTTGATTTTGAACCAAACACCGTATTTGCCGCGAAATACAAAGATTATGTTCCTTCCCGTGAGTTTGAGAAAAAAAAACTTGAAGCATTTATTGAAGCTATTGATATATTATTGGACAATGGGTTTACCTGGCATACCCGGAATGACATGGGCCGGTCGGCAGGGAACCGGTATCTCTATGAACGGTATCATCAGTCGGAAGACTCATCAATAGGATTTGGAAGTGGAGTAGGAGGTAGAATAGACGATCTTTTTTATTATACAAAAGTCGACTGTAATAGCTATATCAACAATAATACGCAAGACTTCTATTCATCGATTTTTCAAATTAACACTCATGCTCCGGGAGAAAAATCAAAGGAACGTACCTTTACCCGCCTTATGCGAGGAAAACTATACCTGCATCACATTGACCAGGACCATACCGATTATTTACTGGAAAAAGACCTGGTCATTCTGTCGGGTGAAGAACTTATCTTGACAACCAAAGGACGATTCTATATCAGCAATATTGCCAAACGAATAATTGGCGACAATATGATGATATAACAATAAAAAAATGAAAGAAAAAAACAATTCTCGATTAAAAAGTTTCAAATTTAAAATTATTTATATAATAATAGTTACCGGCATAATTCTTTTTGCCCTGGAAAAGATATCATCCCGGTTATTACCGGGGCTGGATTTTACCGCTCTTACTTCGGAATTCCATCTACGAAAAATAAACCGGAATTTCATGCCCTCTTCAGTACCCAACCTGTTCATTGTTCCCAAACCAAACTCCAACGTATTTAACTCATTAGGGATTTATGACAAAGAATATCCAAAACAAAAAATGACCGGCACTATGAGGATAATGGTTCTGGGTGATTCCGTAACCCAAGGCGCGGAATATACACCTCAAAAAAAAATTTACCATGAGATCCTGGAAAAAAATCTGGCGCGGAATACTAACTTGCAATATACATACGAAGTCTGGAATTGCGGAGTTCGAAAATATAATACACAGCAGGAACTCTTATATTTTAAGCACAATTTATTGCGCTACAAACCTGATATTGTTATTCTCGGGTATCTTGAAACAAATGATTATGAACTTCCGAAAATTTTATATAATCCTAATTTATCGCTCAATGAAAATGTATATATCGCAATGGTCCCCAGGTTTTTACCTGTTTCGGAAGAAACGCATAACACATTATGCCGTTCAGACCTGTACAAAATTATCAATATGGGAATATATCGCTTCCGCGCGCGATCGAATCCCGAACTTTTTCCACCATTAACTTTTAAAAATAACGCGGGCTATAAAGCTATGGAGATGAATCGAAAAGCCCTTCTGGAAATGAAACAACTTTGTGATAAAGAAAACATCCGTTTTCTTATGCTTGTTTTTCCACTGCTTGATAATAAAAAAATGGAAGAACGAGATCAATGGATCTATTCCGTTTCGGCACAAAAACAAATAGATGCAATTTACCTGCTGCCGCAGTTTTTAAAACATGACAAAGATCTCACAAAATTTCGGTTTGATACACAGGATAACTTGCACCCCACTATAACAGGACACGCACTTGCAGCTGAAATTCTGGAAAAAAAACTATATTCCCTGGGATGGATTAAATAATGATCATGGTGCCTGCAGTTTCTTTTGTTATACCAACCTGGAATCGATTACACGAAATAAAAAGGCTTATTGCCTCAATATTTTCGCAAAGATGTAAACATTATGAAATAATTATTGTCGAGAACGATAGTACCGACGGGACAATTGAATATTTAGATTCATTAGGTGATGCCATAATCCTGATCAAAAACGGTAAAAATATGGGGGTTTCTTACGCCAAAAACCAGGGGATCGCGGCCAGTAACGCCGATCTTGTCTGGTTTCTCGATTCCGATTCGGAACTGTACGATCCCGAAACACTCTCCCGGTCTCTTGATATAATAAATGCTCACCCCACTATTGGTTCAATCGGTGGGGAAATGAACCTCGACAGGAACGGTGACATTTTCTACCGGGGAAAAATGAATAAAACAAATGGAGAGACCTCAAACATTATATACCGCGATAGTCATCCCGAAATGCTGGAAAATGACTATCTTCCAACCTGTAATTGCCTGGTCCGAAAAGATCTTTTATACCGGTGGGGCGGCTTCGATCCGGGGTATTTTTTTCTATACGAAGACACTGAATTAGGGTTTGCCATTAAAAAAATGGGATTTCAAAATATCATTGATTCCAGGGTAACGGTAATCCATCATATTACGGAACAATCACGAGCAAGTAATCTCTTTCTTAAAAACCGGAACAGGCTTCGCTTTATGCTGCTCAACGAAAATCTTAAAAAACTAATGCTGCTCCCCTTCTACGAAATCCGGGGACTGGTTTCCAAAAATGAAATTATAGCGATTTCCAATGCAAAAGACAATCCTCATGTTGCAAAATATATGCATCGCTGGGCACTTCGGGTAACTGAAATACGTCCCTGGTGCACCCCCCTGGTTCTGTTGCTTACGGGCGCGGAATATTTAATATCGATCATATTCGCTTATTGTTTTCATCTTATAGTTCTACCAAGAACCATATTTCTCCGCAGAAACCGCCCTGGATTTTTAACCGCCCTGGATTTTATGAGAGAATAATATGGATATTTTCTATGGATCAAAGATGTCTCACCTTGAAAAAGGATTTACCGCATGGAAACAGCTTCCCCGTTTCGTAAGAAAAATAATAATAACACTGTATTCGGCAGCAGCCCGGCGCAGAATAGAAAGAATGACCGGCCCGGCCCGCCTGGTTCTCTTTGCAACAAATCGTTGTACCAGGAAATGCAGCTATTGTTTTTATTCCAGCTCATTAAATATGGAGTCCGGAGAGGAACTGTCTCTTTCCGAAATTGAAACCATTGCAGCAACACTGCCCCGGCAGCTCCAGGTAATTTCATTTACCGGTGGAGAACCGTTTCTGCGCGAAGATCTTGCCGAAATCGCATCAATCTTCTGGCGAAACAACAGGTCGCGCAAACTATCGATCAATTCAAATGGAGACCTCCCCCACAGGGCTGTGGAGACAGTAAAAAAAATATTAGATACAACAGGAATGAATTGCAATCTCCAGGTTTCTATTCAGACCCCTTCGGACCTTGTTCCCGGAAGTAATCCCGGGATCACCTTGCGAGAGTTCGCTACCCTGAACCGTACGGAAAAAAAAATCAGCCAGGTATCGGCATTAACAACTGTATGCAGAGATAACCTGGATTCATTACCGGCATTAATAGACGCAATACAGTCCCTGGATGGCGTATTTCATAAAATTCAATATATCCGTGGAATAGAGGACCAGGTTTTTACTTCTTCAGAAAAAAATCTCTCCCCACTGACTCCACCGGAGTATGGATCACAGCGATTAAGCATCTCCGAGCAAAAAATGATAACAGACCATGTTCTCCAACAAAGGCCATATAAAACCATGTCCCTTATGGAAAAAAAGCAATTGGTTCAGCTTGAAATGGCAACAACTATTCAGCAAAAAGGGAGCCCCCTGTTCCCATGCCGGGCCGGTGTTGTTGATGCCGTTATCCTGGAAAACGGCCAGGTTTCAATATGTGAAAACTATAAACCCTTTGCTTCTTTGCAGGATTTTTCCATGGATTTTACCCGTTTATGGAATTCTCAAGAAGCTCGTAGCACGCGCGCCAAAACCAGGGGATGCGCCTGCACCCACCCCTGCACAATGACAACGGCAATGAGTTATGATAAAACCTGTCTGGAAAAAATATTGTTATAAATGACTCAGATAATTTTTTATTTTTATAAACAGTACTTTAAAAATAAACCGTATATATATCGATAGGTATTGGTCATTACAGAAAAAGCAATTTTCATACTATTTCCTATTCTTGCCCTTTACAGAATAATCTCACCGGGAAAAACCCAGTAGGCTGTATATGGCGCAAGCGCATTTTAGTCAAGAAAGAGCCGTATGATACACCTGCTTTTCGGGTAATCATTATTTAATCATTATCTTATGGAATCTTTTTTATTAAAAAGAAACTCATTTATCAATGAAAATCCCAGTCTCATAAAATATTTCAGCTCTTCCAGGCTCCTTGTTCGAGCAAACTGGGAGATAATATATTTTATCGAGGTATAATATTTTCTCATTATCGAATATTGTAATTCATGCATCTGTTTCGACGAGATGTATTTCAAGCGATCATACCTTCTTAAGTCTCCAAAGTATGAAAATTGAGACCAATCAGGATTCTCATTGAGATATTTGTTTTCAACCATAATATCATACATTTCCGTTCCCGGGTAGGGGCATAATATCGCAATTGCAAGAAAATCCGGCATCAATGTATATATTAACTTAACGGTATCTTCTATTGTTCCAGGTGACTCATCTATATGGGCGCCAATTATGAAATCACATTCAACAAATCGAATCCCCGCTTTTTTCGCGTTCCTAACTGCCCTAATAATTATTGGAATAGTAATTCCTTTCTTAATTTTTTTTAACATCTCACGATTTCCGCTTTCAATTCCAAATGTTACCTTTCTGCATCCCGATTCTTTCATAATCCGTAAAAGGCCGTAATCGACCCTGTCAACCCTGGTATTGCAATTCCAGGTTAAACGCATCTCTTTAAAAAAATTACATAACTTCACAACCAGTTCTTTATTAAGAGTAAAGGTATCATCCTCTATTGAAATATGAGTTGTTCCATAAACTTCAACACAATATTGTATCTCTTTTATAATATTTTCATAGCTTCTAAAGCGTACATCAAATCCGTAATTGACATGCCCCGCACAAAATATACACCGGTTTGGACAACCACGGCTTATAAGAATCTCAACAATCTTTTTATCTTTCCTGGAGAATCCCCTGGTTACATGCTGTTTTGAATATAACTCCAGCGGTACCAGGCCTCTTGCCGGAAACGGAAGGGAATCCAGATCATGAATTAATTCACGCGGATTATTTTTTATTATTACATCATCTTTTCTGAAGACAATTCCCTTAACCCTTTTTAAATCACTTTTTGCCGTCAGGGTTTCTATCAATTCCACTATTGTTCTCTCTCCTTCCCCAAAAACAAGATAATCCAGATCATCAATTTCATTCATTGTTTCAACCGGAAGAGTGGAAGCATGTATACCACCGAGAATGGTGACAATTTCTTTGTTTGTCCTTTTTATCTCTGAAATGATCTTCTTCGCGTTGTATATACTTGAAGTCATGGAAGTGACTCCCGCGAAATCGGGTTTATATTCGGAAATATAGAACAGTAACCTGTCTCTATCTATTACATTGAAATCAACAAGCATTACTTCATGATCCGCCTCTTGAAGTGCGGCAGCAATATAACCAAGATTAACAGGATATTGCAAAGAAAAATAATCCTTATTCACCTCATTCGTACAATCAGGTTGTATCAATAATATTTTCATAATATATACAATTAATTACTCATTCAATAAATTCTTATAACTTCCCATATGCAATCCAACAGCCCTGCTCGACACGTATATATTGCATCTTTTTTTATCCAGTACAATTTCTCGGAGAGAACAGCATCCCGCTTTGAACATATACCGTCTTTTTTTTGTATCCAGATCAATTACGTCGATAGTATTCGACAAAGCCGAACCGACAAAAAGTAACCGCCTGTCTTCATCAACAGCAACTCCTCTTGGAGCAATCGCAACTTTTATTTTTTCTTCAATCGTAAAACTATTGGCGTCAACAACATATAAAAACCGGCCATTAAGAACTGAACAATATATTTTTGAACCCGATACACAGAAACCGAATACTGCCCCTGGAAATGATATTTTTCTTTTCACCAATAATGTATTAGCATCCACTTCCCATAAAAAATATCCCCGGGGGTCATTATGATTATACCAGTTTGTCAAATACAATACATTTTTTTTGGGGGAATATACAAACCCTGTATGGGCAAGACTTAATGGAGATATAACCCTTTCTTTTACCACTTTGTTTCCGGATCTCTCTATTTTAATAATCTCAATATTATTCTCATCCAGTAAATAAAAATAATTATCGGTATGAATAATTTTAATATCTCCATTATCAAATTTTTCATTAAAGATCCGACCCTTAACATTCAACGTAACAGGATCAATTATCAAAAGAGCGTATTCTTCTCTATTGACAATATATAATTCGTCTTTTTTTTCATCTATATCAATGGAAAGTGACAGATTTGCGCCCATCTTCGTTTGTGGATATACAAGCTGTTCCTTTGTATTACCAGGTAAATCAATGCGGTAAACAAAACAGTCTTCTTCTATAGAATGTTTCCAGTAATACAACTTTGATTCTTTTTGTGACAGTCTCAAGCCATATATATCTCCATTAACTAATCGATTCAATGCATGATACTTTTCAACATTTTGTGGAGCAACTAACAGGTAAACAAAAACAAGCATTAAACAGTAATACATGTTTCTGAAATAAATTCCATACTTCTTATAAAAATTATTTACAAACAATGAATCCCGATATTTTAAATACAGGGGGAAACAAATAAATTCAGTAAACCCAATTGTGATTGCAAAAAATATTCCCCAAAAAAGGCCGGGGGGGTCCTGTTTAAAAATAGTGTTATTATTAAATAATAAAAAATTAAAGAAGACAAAAATCGAGCCGACAACAGTCATAATACTAAAAAAAAGAGGATCATTCAGCAAGCATGCGTATCCTCCTAAAACAACTACAGCAGCAATGAGCACTACCTTTTGTACCCGTTTCAAAATGCCGGAGTTTGGTTGAATATAAAGAAGAAACGGTATAACCAGTAAAAAAAACAGGAATGAAAGAGCCGGCCAGGAAATCTCGTATCTTCCTTCAAGCACGGTAATACAATTAAAGAAAAATCTGTCAATTATTTCATTGCCGCTGCGTAAAGAAAACAGGGAGTGCTGCAAATCAAGAAAGTAATAAACTCTATTTAAAACAAAGGCGTTAATAAAAAAACTACGGAACAACAATAATTGTATCGAATAGATTAAAACAACAAAAAATATACAACTACGAATTTTCAATATTTTATGCATAACTGTTTTCATAATATTAAATTTTTATAACTGGCAACAAACAAGCCTTCGGTTTTGGTTGAAACGTACATAGTACATCTTTTTTTATCCAACACGATCTCCCTCAACGAGCATCGACCTGCTTTAAAGGCCCAAAGTCTTTTTTTACTCACCAGATCTATTACAACAACAATATTCGATATAGTATTTCCGGCAAATAAAAGCTGTCTTTCTTCATCAATGGCTACAGCTCTTGTTGCTAATGGTACATCGATTGTATCATCAATGGTAAAAGAATTAACATTCAGGACATATATGGACCTGCCGCTTACAACAGCACAATATAATTTTTCATTATACAGGTAAAAACCAAGAATTGGTCCGGGAAACAACAATTTTCTCTTTTCCGAAAGTGTACCCGCATCAACCTCCCAGAGAAAAAAGCCACCGGGATCTTCGGGATTATACCAGTTACTAATATAAAGCACATTATTATCCGGATTATATAAAAACCTGCTGGAATACCCTAATTCCGATATCATATTTTCTGTTACTGTCTCATTTTCATACCTCGCAATTTTTATTACTTCAATATCATCCTCACACAAAAGAAACAAGTTCTTCGCGTTATGGGTAATTATTAAATCACCATTATCAAGTTTTTTATGAAAGAGCCTGCTTTTCATTCTTAGTTTTTCCGGATCCATTGAGACCAAAACATGATCCGTGCGGTTGATAATAAATAATTCATTTTTATTTTCATCTATATCAATAAACTCCGACAGGGACACGTCATTTTTGTCTTTTGGATACAGAAGGTTTTTCTTGCTATTGCCGGAAAGATCCATTGAATAAATACAATTATCATTACTGTCCCGGCACTCTCCTCTAAAGAACAACGTTGAATATTTTTGCGAAATTTTCAAACCATAGACATCTCCATGAGCAATACGATCCATATTTTGAAAATTTCCCTCGGGTTGAGGCGCAAAAAGTATCAAAGACATCACAAGAATTAAATAATAGTATACGCTCCTGAAATAAGTTCTGAATTTATCACGTTTCAAACTCTTTCCGGAAGATGTATTGACGTATTTTACATAAAGCGGGTAACAAATCAACTCACTGATACCAATAGTGAAAAATAACAATATACCAAGATATACGCTTTGTTTCTCATTAGTAAATATTGTATTATTATCATATACTATGAAATCAAAAAAGATCAAGATACAGTTAACAATAATAATTGCCGCTACAAAAACAAGATCATTAAGAAAGTATGCATATATTCCAACGAATATCAACAAAATATAAAATAGTACTTTTTTTTGTTTATTTTTAATATAATAAATAAAGGCTATTATTCCCAAATAAACTACAAAAAAGGCAGCGAACCATGAAAAAGAATAGTTCCCTTCGACTAATGCAATACAATTTCCAAATACTCTTTCAATCGAACTATACTCTGTTCGTAATTTAAACAATAAATGCTGCAAGTCAAAATTTAAAGTAATTATATTTAGAACTGAGGCATTAAAAACTAAACTGCGAAGCATAAATAATTGTATTGTATATGCTATAGCCAGTACAAAACAAATGCTGCGAATCTTTAATATGATTGATAAATATTTTCTCATAAACCCTATGTCACTTAAGTGATGCCGCCCCCCTATACTTAAACTCAGTTATTCCGAATAATTCAATGTATGCTCTTGATAATTTTGAACAGAATGGAGAAAATTTACAGGTAAAACATTCCGAAAGTATAACTTCATCTACACTGCCTGCTTCGGCTTTTTCATATATCCTGTATTGAAATTTGTCCAGGGCGCAATATGGAATATTTTTTACTTTAATATCCAATCCTGTCTCGTCTGCATACTCAAAAACCCTGAACAAAAAAGGGAGGCAGTGGGAAATTTTTACTACTGCTGAGAAGATAAATTCAAACAAAATCTGTTTTACCCCAAGTCCACCGGCAAAATAAGCAATATCCGGCAAATCTTTATATGTGTCCTTATTTATCGGTATCAATAAGGTAACGTCCTTACCATATTTGATTAAATGTTTTATCACGCTTATTATCTCAGGGGCGTTACTCAACGTACTATTATCACTCAAGAGCTGAATTTCATACGAATCCACCCCAGCCTCAAGAGTTTTCAGAAAAAACGAAGACTCGCTTAACATTCGCCCATCTGTGCGAATGTGAATTGATTGATGCCCCATGCCTTTAGCGAGCCTGATTATTTCCAGAAAATCGGGTCTTGGTGGCGGTTTCCCGCCCACCAGTACCAGGTTTTTTGTCCCGGTCCTTACAGCTGACTCCAGTTCACTTTTTATTTCATCAAAAGTTATGGTAGTGTCGGTTACAATCTCCCGGAACTCATTCACCTGGTAGTCCATATGCCTGGTTTTTCTATATGCAATTTCAGACAATCTGCCCCCATCCTCTACTAACCACTTTACCTGGAACCCGAATTTTTCAATACACCCAAAAATTTCACCAAGAGATGCAGCATTCTTCGCTTCAACTCCGGCAGAAGCCGAATTATTATTTATCATTATGAACTTAAGATTTTGATGCAACAGCAGGTTTGTTTGCAGGGCTTTCATAAAGTCATCAACAGTATAAAATGTCTCTTCATACTCTTTGAAATAGATTTTCCAGGCCCCGGCCTGAGTAAAGATATCAATGGATATTGTATAATACCCGTCATCCTCCAGTCTCTTCTCAATCATATACCGAAAATCATTCGCGACACGTTCCATCTTTTCTAATTCTATTTCATCAAATGAATAGCAAGATTCAATTTCAAAAGGTCTTCTAACTGAATGCCGTATTTTATATTTTTCTTTTGAATAATAAAAAGGAGTTCCCGGATAAATATTGAGCAGATGAAAATTAATTAGCATCCCTTCAAAGTCCTTAATATATTCACTGGTTTCTAAAACTGTTTTTGAATTGTCACCCGGGAGTCCAATAATAACATCCATATCAATAATCGTTTGCGGCAGACTCTTCCGCAAATATAAAAGATTTTTTTTTAAATTTTCTATATTCAGAGCAGGACCTTTCATATTTTTACGCGCTTCCACGCCAACAGTCTGCAAACCAATCCCAATACATCCCACATTGACCTGTTTTAGTAAATCTATCTGGCTTTCGGTCACTGTCGCGGCATCCAGGTAAAAAACATATTTCAGTTTCCCTTCCGGATCATGCAGCTTAATCAAAAAAATTATTTTCTCAAAATACCGGTTCGACAGATTTATGCTGGAATCAATAAATGAAAAAATATAATAATCATTAGAAACCGCAAATTCAATTTCTTTACCAATATTTGTGTCCGACAAAAAATCCATCTTGTTATAATTATTCCAGAGACAATAGCTACACTGGTATTTACATCCAGTATAGGATTCAATCATATACACCTTGCGATCGGGCAATATTCCGCACATGAATGGAGAAGGGATATCATCAAGTTTTACAAATTCCGGTTCATTTTCATTTCTACAAATCCTTTCAGCGTCTCTCCGCACAACTCCCCGGACCTCTTTGAGATCTCTGTTGTCAAGCAGGCCTTCAACCAGGTTTCTTAATACATATTCTCCTTTGCCTTCAATAATATAATCAACAAAATTGAATTCAGTCATTACCTCTTCAGCAATACCGGTAATATCGGGGCCTCCAAGGACAATTTTCGTTTCCATTCTTTTCTTTATGAAACCGGCAAGCGCTAAAAAAAAATCAAAATTATAATACCAACACGAAAAACCGATCATTTCGGGGTTGAGCTCCAGTAAACTCTCCGCCCAGAAATTTTCATATTCTTGCTCAATTTCGTTAATAGGTATATATACAATCTCGGTGAACAATTTGTCCGGCAACCGGGAATCCAGGTATGATTTCAACCTTGACAATCCAAAGGATTCACCAGGCCCCTGTAGATTGGGACCGATATACATACCAACCAGTACCAATTTCATTTTATTATTGTTTTTATTCAAAGGCAGCACCACATTTTCACCGGATTAAGTTAAAAGACCACAAAAACATAATGATATACAAGTGTTAGAAATCAATAAAAAAAATGAAAAATTCTTGACTATGAAAATAAATTACTATGTGCTATTTTGCATTAAATTTATAAGTATTAATTAGAATATGAATATAGTATTAATAAATCCCCCACAAGTGTTTTCCAAATACCAGGTAGCTGCCGGTGTAGTTCCTCCTCTTGGACTTGCTTATCTCGCTTCTTACCTGATCAAATCAGGTCATACCGTTACCATTATTGATTCCCTGGGAGAAGGACATAATATTCTAAGAGAATGGAAAGATGACTTGTATTTAAGAGGACTCCACTTTGCTGATATAATAAAAAAAATACCCCGTAACACACAGGTAGTGGGGATCTCAAACCATTTCACAATTGCATTTCCCTCTGTATTAGCGCTTGCAGCCGAAATTAAGGAAAAATATAATATATCCCTGGTACTTGGAGGAGCAAACGCAACAGCACTATACGAGGCAGCATTACAGGAAGAATGTGTTGATTATGTTCTTTTTAGTGAAGCGGAAACTTCATTCAATTCGTTATGTGCTTACCTGGCAGGTAAAGCAAATATCGATGATATAGATGGAATAGCCTATAAATCCAACGGCCATATCTTTTATAATCAGAAAACTTATTATATACCCGACCCGGACAAACTGCCGTTCCCTGCAAGAGATTTACTCCCCCAGGAGCAATACCAGGAAGCCCGTGAAGCTCATGGTCCTGCTCAAAAAAGGTGGACCACAATTATATCATCTCGCGGCTGTCCTTTTGAATGTACATTCTGCACATCCGAACTCTGGGGTCGAAAGTGGAGAGGGAGATCGGCAAAAAATGTTGTTGATGAGATTGAACTATGCATGAACAGGTATCGCATCACCGAGTTCCATTTTGAAGATGAAAATATGACAATGAACGCAAAAAGAATGAATGAAATATGCGATGAAATTTTAAAAAGAGAATTAAAAATAAACTGGCAGACCCCTAATGGAATAAGAGCAGAAACAATCAATGGTGAACTATTAAAAAAAATGAAAGAGTCCGGATGCTGCCATGTCGTTTTTGCCCCTGAAAGCGGTTCACCAAAAGTTCTTAATGAAATAATGAATAAAAAACCGGATCTGGAAAAAATTGAGGAATTGATCATTATCGCAAATAAAATAAAACTAAAGACCGCTGCCTTTTTCATTCTTGGCTGCCCCGGTGAGACAATTGATGACATAAAAAAAACCATGCAGTATTCGAAAAAACTCGCGAGAAAGGGGCTGGATGAGGTGGTGTTTAGTCTTTTTATACCAATTCCCGGTACAGAACTATTCCGGCAGTTAACCAAAAACGGTTATATATTACTGGACTACGAGTCTCTTGTTACCATTGGAGATATAAAAAAGGGTGTTTCTTTAACCAGGCATATAAGCGGTAAAAAGCTCATGCAGTACCGGCTAAAAGCGTATACCGGTTTCCATTTAACAAAAGCAGTTTTTCATCCTTTTAAAACATTGCGTTCATTTTTTAATATTATAACCGGTAGAGAAGAGATAAAAACAGAACGGGTTTTTCATACACTATTCAGAAGAATTTTCAAAAGAAACAAAATTAAAATAAAAACCTGAAAACCTCTTCATATTATTGCATACTATTTCCTTTTTTCCCAGTAATATAATATATACCCAACCGGGAATCTTTATAATGGTATTCCTTTATCGGCATGGTTACAAAATTATTCCGGATCTTATTACACTGTTTAAAATAATCATCGGAATTAAATTCATCTTGAAAGTTTAAGAAAACCTCATTATGTAAATCATCCAGTTTTCCCGAACAAGTATAATCAAATATCCCAACATAACAGGTAGTATTAAAATCAATGGTACTCTTATCAAGAAATTGGTCAAACTCAATTTTCTCCTGAGCCAAATAGCGATATCTGAAATTATCATGAACAATAAGAACACATTCTTCAGGAACAACGGTATAAAGATCAAAGACCAATTGAGCCTGTTTTTTCCCGAGTTCCTGGCTATCATAAAAATATACCCTGGACACGGAATAAAGTACAATAATAATTAGAATTCCAAATAGGAAGATATGCTTCCTTTGAGAAATAATATCCTTTATTCGATCAATTGCCACTAGAATAAAAAAAGATGAAACCGGCAAAATTAAATACACTGTTCTTTGAAAGTCGCCCATATGCAGGGTTAAAGAAGCAGCTATTATAAAAAACAGGGGCAGTGCATATATCGATAAAAATATCAAAGAATCATTATGACGAAACAGCATACCTTTTTTTAATAAGATTAGAAACAATATACCTACAATACATATACTAAAATATGCTTTTCCATATTCAACCACTATTGATAAAAAACTTTTTGATTCATACGCCGGAAGAACGATCTCGCCATAGCTCCAGAAAAAATCACCAAGCGATAATAAAATATAACTGAATGAAAACAGGAAGAGAATAATTGTAAAGATCCATTCCTTTGGGCTCAACAATCGGACATTGATGGGCCATACCGGGCCTGACGGGTCTTTATATTTCATCAATAAATAAATAACAAGAACCGATACCATACAATTCTCAAGTCGCGCGTAAATCATAAGCGGGTATACCGCAATCAATAAAGCAAGCAATAACTTTTTCCCGGTATCCAGGTATGCAAGAAGAGCAAAAGAAAAAAAGGTCAACAAAAACCGGGAAAGAACAAATGGATGAGGTCGAAAAACAATATCAAACACTGCGGGATCAATCATCAAAAATGGAAGAACCAGTAGAATAATCAATCCGGATTGCGCTTTTTGGAAAGAAAGGAATGCTCTTTTTATAATACTCAACAACAATAGTACTTCAAAAAAATATAAAACAACGTTAAAATAAAACGCCGTTTTGATATGGTAAAATGCCAGAAGAAAAATCTTTGAAAATGCCGGGTATGACATTTTAAAATATGAATTTCCATTATAGCCATTTATCGAATACATTGCGTTCGATAAATGCTCAAGGTCTTTACAGGGGCTTTTTATAGTAAATGATCCCAAAAATACATTTAAGATAATAAATACGCCAAAAACAATTATTATCGGTATAAACTCTTTTATTGTAAAGGGTTTACAATAGAATTTGATCAATCCGGGAAGATTTACCAAAAGAAGAAGAAAGAATATGATCCATATAACAAAAAGGCTTTCAAATAATATGGAATATAAATTCATAAAAATATCAAAATTTGCTCAAAATCAATCATAACATATAGCACGAAAAGAATTAAAAACGCATGTACTTTATTTATTTAATTACCGTCTAGTGTCCAGTATTTTTTAATATGATAAAGAAATACTTATAAAGTGTGGAGTAGATCCGTTTATAACCGAATTACAACAAAAACCCGGCATGAGAAATAAAATGATTGAATATTTAACCGGGAATAGAATCATATATACAAATCAACCGGGAGTACCGCTTTGAAATATCTAAGATTCATACGCCTGGCATTTAAAGCCGTTTACGCGCGCCTCATTTCCAGGAGACCTCTTATTGTTGAATGGCAAATAACGAAAGAATGCAACTCAGAGTGTTTATATTGTGATTATTACAAAGAATCCAATAAAAATGAATTATCATTGGAACAAATAAAAAAAATTGTCGATGAAATATCGGCAATGGGTACTGAATATATTCATTTTACCGGGGGCGAAGCCCTGGTTCGCAACGATTTTATTGAGATACTAAAATATATCCGAAAAAAAAAGATCCGAATCTCTTTGAATACAAACGGTTTATTGTTTCCTCGCAAATTTGATGAGCTCAAACTCTATCTCAACATAACAAAGTTCAGTCTTGACGGCCCAAAAGAAATGCATGATCATATAAGAGGAAGTGAATCATATGATGAAGTTATTCGATCAATTGAACTGGCAAAGAGTAATAATATAAAAGTTATAATCCTCACGGTTGTATCAAAAAACAATTATAAACAATTAGACTATACTGTTCAAATAGCAAAAAAATATTCCATAAAAGTTTTCTTCCAGTTCGCCGAAAAAAACATACTGGGCACCAGCACAGCAAACCCGGTTTCTCTTAATAATAATGAATTTTCCGAAGCAATAGACGCGCTTATTAAACTAAAAAAATCGAAGTTGGGGAAATATATTACGAACACTATTCCGGGTATATTGCACTACGCGCGTGATGCCACCACAAGCAGTGCGAAAATTCCTTTTCCCCGGTGCCATTCCGCTAATATTTTCACAAAAATAACCTCAGATGGTTCACTGGTTCCCTGCATTGGATCTTTCTATGATACAACGTATAATTGCGCGGATATTGGCTTTAAAGAAGCGTATACGCTCAGCAAATTATCTAACGCCTGTCCTCGCTGCTATTGCGCAGGAAGAATTGAAGCGAATCTTATGCTTTCTTTTAACCCGGGAGTGGTTGTTAATCATTTAAGAACGATACTTTTGTATAAAGTATAAATAAAAGTATCACGGTGCTAAAAACATTTTTTTGAGAAGGTTTTTAACTTTTTTAACAATAATAATAACAATATACCTGCTATACCGGTAAAAAAAATTAATCCTGTTATAATCTCTATATTTAAAAGCGTTAAGCAGCTCAAGAAAAAGCTTCAGAAAATAGGAAACACCTGACAGTTTAAAAAAAGTTTTTGAATTAATAAGCCGTGCGGTTATTTTCCGGGGCAGTAATGGGATCAATAAAAAAAGCAGGTATAATTTCCTTTCATATGAAACTGAAGAATCTTTATTCTTTTCATAATGATACGGACTCATGTACCCATTTTCAAATTCGTTAATCTCTTCCCGGCTCAAGATATTCATCTTTCGCGCGATAGCAACAATTTCGGTTTTTGGGAAATAAACAAGCCAGAACGTTGAGATCCGTGCCGGTTTATAGTTTGCATAAAAGCGGGCGGCTTCAACCTGCTGCTCCCGCCCTTCACCCGGGAACCCAAAGATATGATTCACCTGGTAGGGAAGTTGATATTTTTCACAGAGGAGCAGAGCTCTTTTAATTTCTTCATTTGTTTCGGGCCTTTTTAGAATTTTTTTTCTCACCTCTTCATTAACAGATTGTATTCCCAGTTCAACCCGTATACATCCCGTATCCTTGAGTTTTTTTACAATTTCATCATCCATATACCGAACATGTGAAATTATCATATACGGCAATTGAACCTGTTCATTATAAAGAGATAAAAATTCATTCAGCCAATTTTTATCCGTGGTAAAAACATCATCAAAAAAGTTTACTGATTTAATAGAGTAGCATTCTTTAGCTCTGAGAAGCTCGTTAATAACATTTCCAGGACTTCTCCATCGAAGATACTTCCCCTTGCCGCGGTATAGTTTTCGATAAATACTGGTACAGCAAAATGTACAGTTATACGGGCAGCCCCGGGAAGCCATTATTTTATAATTCCGTTTAATATCGATGTGCCCCTTAAAAAGCTCCATATCCGTAAAAGGCAATTCATCAAGATTTTTTATAAACGGCCTGATTGGATTTTTAATGATGCCATCTGCATGCTTAAACCAGGTATTTTTTACGCTGAAATAGTCTTTACCGGCAGCCATAAGATTCACCAGTTCCGGAAATGATTCAACGCCTTCACCGATATTAATCATGTCTACGGACTTTTCTTGAATAACAATTTCAGGAACTGATGTGGGGTGTATCCCGCCGAAAATTATCGGAGTATCAATAAGAGATTTAATAGTATCTGCCATTTCAAGAGCCCATCGATACGTATTCGTCATTACGGAGAACGCGATAAGCCGGGGTTCATACGCAACAATATCGGCAATGATATTCTTCCTGATATTAAATATAGTACCCAGGCGAGGGCTTTCAAAAATATGCCCATCATTAAAAAGTGAGGGATCGTAAAAAAGCTTTACCTCATGTCCATGCTGCTTCACGATTGAACTTAGAATTCCAATAGAAAGCGGACTCCCCGGTCCCATTGCAACAAAGGCTATTTTCATATATCTCCTTTTTTAACCATTTATACAAGATATACCCAACCGGGAAGATTTACTACAAAGAAGAAGACTGTCCAGTATTTTTTAATATGATTAACAAATACTTATAAAGTGTGGGGTAAATCCGGATATATTAGTTTTTTGTAAATTTCCTTGACAATTTGATTGTTTAGTTACTTGATTTATATGATATTTGATTAACAAAGGCCAAACTTCTATGAAAGTAGTAATTCTTGCCGGCGGTTATGGGACACGGTTATCGGAAGAAACCGGGATAAAACCCAAGACAATGGTTGAAATCGGGGGGAAACCAATTTTATGGCATATCATGAAAATATATTCATATTATGGTTTCAATGATTTTATTGTCTGCCTGGGCTATAAAGGATACCAGGTAAAAGAATATTTTCATAATTATTATCTCCATCTTTGTGATTTAACCATAAACCTGGAAAACAATACCGCCCACTACCACCGCCTGGAAACCGATCCCTGGAACGTCACCCTTATTGATACCGGCCTGGATACCCAAACAGGAGGACGAATAAAACGGATTCAGCCATATGTAAATAATGAAACCTTTATGCTCACCTATGGAGATGGGCTTTCAAATATAAATTTAAATAAATTGTTACAATTCCACAAAGAACACGGTAAATACGCGACATTAACTTCAGCTTTAAAATCGGAACGGTTCGGCTCGCTTGAGGTAGATGAACAGAACCAGGTTACCGTTTTTAAAGAAAAACCGGATGGACACGGAACAAAGATCAATGGCGGGTTTTTTATCCTGGAGCCTCAAATTTTTGATTATATTTCAAATGATGAATCCAGCTGGGAAAAAGAACCATTGGAAAACATAGCGAAAGATAACCAGTTAATGGCATACCATCATGATGATTTTTGGCAGCCAATGGATATTCTTCACGACAAAAGAAAACTGGAATCTTTATGGAGCAGCGGGAAAGCGCCATGGAAACTCTGGTAACACAATAATCCGGCAGGCTGTTATGCTTTTTAATAATATCTATAAAAACAGGAAAGTTCTGGTCACGGGGCATACCGGCTTTAAAGGCTCCTGGCTCGCTTTATGGCTAAAACAGGTGGGAGCGGACGTTCTCGGCTATTCTTTGGAACCAAACACCAATCCAAATCATTTTTCTTTAATTGATTGCGCAATCGAATCCGCTATTGGGGATATATGCGACACGAAAAAATTACATGCCGCTTTCAATACATTCAAACCCGAAATAGTATTCCACCTGGCGGCTCAAACCATTGTGAGAGCTTCTTATGCTGACCCTGTTGAAACATTTAAAACAAATGTTATGGGGACTTTAAACATTTTTGAAGCATGCAAAAATGCCGGTTCCGTAAAGGCACTTATCAACATTACCAGTGATAAGTGCTATGAAAATAAAGAATGGGACCGGGGATACCGGGAAAATGATCCCCTTGGCGGTTATGATCCCTACAGTGCTTCCAAAGGCTGTTCGGAAATTTTAACATCCTCCTATAGAAATTCATTTTTTAACCCGGAACAATACGGAACAGTACATACAACTCTTCTTGCCAGTGCCAGGGCCGGCAATGTTATTGGCGGCGGGGATTGGGCCCGGGACCGTTTAATTCCCGACATTATGCGGACACTGGAAAATAAAAAAAAAGTTATAATCAGGTACCCGGACGCGATCCGGCCCTGGCAGCATGTACTTGAACCATTAAGCGGCTATTTACATTTAGGGCAAAAGCTTTTGGAGGGACAAAAACAATATGCGGGGCCATGGAATTTCGGACCACAAGCCGGGGAAGAGTTACGCGTTAGCGAAGTAATACAGTATATTAAACGATCACTGGATACTATACAGTATAACGTTGAGACCAATCCCAAAAATCCTCATGAAGCAAACATTTTAAGACTTGATTCGACAAAGGCAAATACCCTGCTTAATTGGAATAGCCTGTGGACAAGTAAAATAAGCCTGGATAAAACAATTAAATGGTATAAAACGCTTTATGAAGAAAAAAACGTTATTTCCTCCTCTCAGCTCAATGAATATATAGAAGACGCCATGAAATCCGGTCTTGATTGGGCAAAATAAATGGCAACAATATTAATTACCGGGGCAACAGGATTTCTGGGAAGCCGTTTGGTTGAACTGTTTCTCTCTCAAGGACATTCCATAGTAATCTTAAAAAGAAGTTTTTCAGATACCTGGCGAATCAATGCTTTTAAAAAAAGTATAAGGGCTTATGATACCGATCAAATTGACATGGAAAAAGTTTTCAATGAGAATCAAATTGACCTGGTAATACACGCGGCAACCAATTACGGAAGAGATAATGAAAAAAATAATAACTCATTTATTGATGTGGTTAATTCAAACCTTATGTTCCCGCTTAAACTTCTGGATTTATCAATACAATATAAAGTAAAATATTTTATTAATACCGATACTTTTATGAATAAATTTAATAATCCCGGGGGGAACTATCTTAATTCATATAGAATTACAAAAAAACAGTTCTTACAATGGTTAGTTCAATATAGCACGAACATTCCCGTAATTAATATCAGGCTGGAACATTTATTCGGCCCCAAAGACAGCAGCACAAAATTTGTTACCAGCATGATTTACAGCATGCTCACAAACCAGGCCGGAATTGACTTAACACCCGGCAAACAGCTGCGTGATTTTATATTTATAACAGATGCGGTAAACGCGTATGGGCATATTGTACGCAACCTGGGAAGCATTAGAGGTTCCTATAACGAATTTGAACTGGGAACAGGTATCTCATATTCAATTGAGCATTTTCTTTTAACAATACAGAAACTCATAAAAAGCAGGAGTAAACTCAACTTCGGCTCACTGCCCTATAGAGAAAATGAAATAATGGATTCCACGGCTAATCTATCCGCATTAGAAAAACTTGGATGGAAACCGCGAATATCAATTGAAGATGGGTTACATAAGACTATTGAATATTATAGATCAGTATACCGGGAGAAAAAACAAAATGAAATTAATTAGCATTGTAACGCCATGCTATAATGAAGAAGAAAATATTCACGCTTTATATGAAAAAGTAAAAGAGATTGTTAGCGTTTATAAAAAAAAATATACCTTTGAGCATATCTTTATTGATAACTGCTCAACAGACAGGACAACTGGTATTCTAAAAGCAATATGCAAAAAAGACAAAAACGTTAAACTTATTGTTAACTCCAAAAATTTCGGTTTTATTCGCTCGCAATACCACGGATTATTACAGGGAAAAGGAAGGGCCGTCATTTTACTTGCCGCCGATTTCCAGGATCCTCCGGAGTTGATTACTGATTTCATAAAAAAATGGGAAGAAGGGTATACAATTGTTACCGGGATAAAAAATAAAAGCAATGAAAACATGCTCATGTACTGTATTCGAAAGGTATATTATTTTATAATCAATAAAATTTCCGAAACGGAACAACTTAAAAATTTTACCGGTTTTGGCTTATACGACAAAAAAATTATTGAGATATT
Source organism: bacterium (assembly GCA_024224995.1). The sequence continues at coordinate 43,074 of JAAENB010000544.1, forward strand.
AGCAGGTTTTAATGATTCCTATCCGTATTTAAGAGGCACTATTAGCGAAATCGGGTTTAAAAGAGCCGATATACCATTTACCCAGCCCAAACGAGAAAAAGGAAAATCAAAATTCAGCTTTTATTCGCTCTATGACGTTGCAATGGCCGGATTCGTTAATCATTCAAAAGTTCCGTTACGAATGGCTGTTATTCTCGGTTTTGTTACGGCACTACTGTGCATTGTTGCGGCAGTACTATACCTGGTTTATGCAGTACTCCACCGGGACTCATTTAAAACAGGGATCGCCCCCCTGGTTATGGCAATACTTTTTATAGCATCACTGCAATTTATATTTATTGGATTGCTTGGTGAATATATATCGGCGCTATTTACTGAGGTTAAGAACAGGCCGCATGTGATTGAAAGCGAAAGAATAAACTTCTAATATACGAACTATTGCTTTCGGAATAACCGTTTCCATGTGAGCTTTCCAATGAGCGCAACTCCCTCCAGGAAAATCTTCCCGGACATTTTAGACTCTCCAACGGTCCGTTCTACAAAAAAAATGGGAATCTCTTTTATTGAACCACCTGCTCTTTTTACATAATACGAACACTCTATCTGGAATGCAAAACCTTTTGACACGATCGCATCCAGGTCAATACTCTCAAGAAACGAACGCTGATAACACTTATACCCGGTTGTGACATCGGAAAGGTTTATGCCAATAAGCTTATTAACACACCATTTGGTTAATTTCGATTGAACGTTGCGCCAGACTCCCCTGTTCTTAATACTCACCCGTTTCAAAAAACGAGATCCCGTAACAAGGTTATAATACTGCGCGTAATGAAGAAAAAGCGGCATATATTCAGGATTATGCGACAAATCAGCGTCCATTTCAAAGATATAATCAACATCATACTGCGCTAAAACGAATTTAAACGCCTCTTTATAGGCAAGTCCCAACCCCCGTTCTCCCTTCCGGTGAATACACCGAACGCGGGGATACTGTTCCGACATGGCATTAGCTGCCTCAGCGGTTCCATCAGGTGAATTATCATCAACAATAATAATATAAGCTTCCGGCAGCATTGCCGCCACTCCGGCAACTGTTTTTTCAATAACATCTTTTTCATTGTAGGTAGGAATAATAACCGCTGTCTTTTTCTGCCTGGCATCAGGAAGGAAAAGACTGCTTCTTTTAAGATACATTTCCGCTTCCGCAGTATCTGTTTGCACGTAAGAATAAAGACGGCTTCTGTTGATAATCATTTTAACGGCTACCCGGACATACCTGAGCAGTTCGTTAAACGCTTTTAACTGGCGCAATCGTCTAAAAATTATTTTTGGCCGAAAATAAAATCTAAAATAAAACTCTTTAACCAGGGAAGCCTTTTCTTTCTCCGTTAACTCAGCCCAGGGAGCCGGGATGCGTTCATCAATTTTAAAGCCCAGGACATGGTCACGCCAGAAATCAATACCGGTTTCTTTAATAACAGACTGGTCGAGCTCCGTTCCCGGTTTTGCTATTGTCCGGCACACCTGGATAAAATCAAGATCAAGCTCTTTGGCAAACCGTACAGACCTCATCACCGTCTCCCGGGAATCCCCGGCATTACCGATCATGAAAAATCCCATTGCGCGGATACCGAATTTTTTCGTGAGCGCAATAGCCTCCCGGACTTTTCCGGGAACAATCTCTTTCTTTACTCCATTGAGTACTTCCTGGTCAACTGATTCAATCCCATAGTATATTTGCCGGCACCCGGCCGCGGCAGCTTCCCGCAATATCTCTTCATCAACAACATCAACACGAGCACGGCAGGCCCACTCAATATCCAGGTCCAATTCCCGAAGCTGCCGCAATAATTCCAGGATCCGCTTCCGGGGCATAAACAGTACAGCATCAAAAAACTCAATCTCCCGTACACCAAAATCATAATAACACGTTTTTATCTCTTCAATAACACTTTCCGGGGACCTGGCCCGGTAAGCGGAAGGAATAGCGCAGAAACTGCACTGGAACGGACATCCTGTACTGGTGAGAATAATAGTAAAATTCTTTCTCTGGGAAATAAAGGAATGATATTTGTCATTAGGCAGCAGGTGGCGTGCCGGAAAGGGATATGAATCAAAATCGATCACTTTCTCCGAAGGAGAATTCATCCGGATTTCACCGGTACCGGTTTTGTACCCCAGCCCCGGAATAGCAGTAAAATCCTCATCATTTTCCAGGGCGCATAAAAATTGGGGCAGCGATTCTATACTTTCTCCAATGATACCATAATCAATCTCATCGTTCATAAGGGTTTCCACCGGGTACAGGGTCATATTCACCCCCCCGGTAAAAACAGGCACATTCAACCGTGATTTTAAATACCGGACCCATTCCAGGGAATCATGAAAATGATACGTTTCACTTCGAAATCCAAGCATATGCGGCTTGAATTCTTCCAGCTGTTTTAACGCGTCCTTTTTCGTCAGGGAAAGCGCCCGTGTATCCAGGAGGACTACTTCATGCCCATGCTGCTCAAGGATCGCGGCAACATACGCCAGGATTATTGGCGGAGCAAGGCAAAATTCCTCATCAACGGTTCTCAAATTCTCCGAAAATATTTTCGGTTCATATGAAGGAAATATTAATGCTATACGCAAAGCATATTCTCCTCAGTATCCAGGGATCAAAATAAGGTGTAAATAAAGGGTGAAATAGCCGATCCGTGAGTCATTATTATTAGAATCCCTAATAATGCTAAAAAAATTAAGATCGGAAGCAGCCACCATTTTTTACGGACTTTTAAAAAGTCCCATAACTCCGAAAGTATTGATACTTTTGACATAGACACTCCTAATGGCTTATCATCAAAACTGCCGTTCATACTCGTTACGAATACGTTCTTCCTCTTTCCTGTTATTCCAATAACCAGTTTGCGATTTCTTATCTTTTACGTCAAGAAAGTCAAGAAACCGGCGCCCAAATAACCTCAAAATTAAACCTATAGGAGTTAGTACCAGGTAGAATAAAAGAGTCAATAATACCCGGGACATAAACCAGCTCAAAATTATTGAAAATCCCATCCATAGCATATACAGGGGTTTAAGAATAACAGGGGCCGTAATCCCAATCAGCAAGAAACCGGCCCCGGAAGCCGCAAAATGCAGGAACCCGGCCCGGTCTTTCAAGAACAGGACAGCGGCCACAACCAGCAAAACCCCAGCCATTATAAAAGAAAAATTTCGTAAATCCTTTCGTGCCGTGCGAATAGCTTTTATTTCATCAACTATCATATTTAATTTCTTTTTTATCCACTAAAAAATCTCCAATACAAAGATAATCCATCCCCGTATGCATAAAACAACGATACGCGTCTTCCGGTGTACACACTATTGGTTCTCCACGGACATTAAAAGAGGTGTTAACAATCACCGGGCAGCCGTATTTTTTATCAAATTGAGAAAGCAATTCATGATACAGTTTATTCGTCTCTTTATGCACGGTCTGGACCCGTGCTGAATAATCAACATGAGTTACTGCCGGGATTACTCTTTGCCGTTCTTTTTTAACCGGTGCTGTTAAATTCATATAAGGACTTTCCCGGTTGAGAACAAAATAATCAGCAGCTCTTTCCGCGAGCACGGAAGGGGCAAAAGGGCGAAAACTTTCACGGAATTTTATTTTCAGGTTCAGCCGCTGCTGCATTTCGGGATTACGGGCATCACCAAGAATGGACCGTGCTCCCAGTGCTCGCGGGCCAAATTCCATTCGTCCCTGGAACCAGCCTACGATATTTCCTTGTGCCAGCAACCGGGCAACCGTTCCGGCCAGACTCTTTTGACCCGGCTTACTATAGGGAATATTATTTTCATTAAGATATTTTTCAATTTCCTTTGTGCTGTATTCAGGTCCCAGGTACGAGCCCTTCATTGAACCGGCTGTTCCATTCGCGGTCCGCTTGTTTTCGAGATACTGATACCAGGTAAATAGAGCGGCTCCCAATGCTCCCCCGGCATCACCGGCTGCCGGCTGGACCCAGATATTGTCAAAAATACCTTCTCTTAGAAGTTTTCCATTCGCGACACAGTTTAACGCGACCCCTCCGGCAAGGCATAAATTTTTGAGTTTTGTTTCTTTTCGAATATGCCTTCCCATCCTCAGGAAAATCTCTTCCGTTACTTCCTGAATCGACCGGGCCACATCCATATCTTTTTGAGTTATTTGGGATTCGGGTTTTCTCCGGGGGCCTCCGAATAAACGGTTAAATTTCCTGTTCGTCATTGTTAAACCGGAGATAAAATTAAAATAGTTCGTATTCAACTTAAAGGAACCGTCTTCTTTTAGATCTATCAATTCTTTTAAAATAATATCTTTGTATTTTGCTTCTCCATATGGAGCAAGCCCCATGACTTTGTATTCCCCGGAATTGACCCTGAATCCAGTGTAATAGGTAAAGGCCGAATATAACAGGCCTGCGGAATGAGGAAAAGAAATATCGGCCCGGACCTGAATATTATTATTAGCGCCAATCCCATAGCTGGTTGTTGACCATTCTCCCACGCCGTCGATTGTTAAAAAAGCAGCTTTCTCAAAAGGGGAAGGAAAAAAAGCTGATGCAGCGTGAGACTCATGGTGTTCGGGAAAGATCACTGTGCCTTCAAAATCGAGCTCTTGTTTAATGACATCTTTTATCCATAGTTTCTGTTTAATCCAGGGAGGCATTGCTTTGAGAAAAGACCGTATGCCCAGGGGAGCGCACGCGAGATAGGTTTCCAGGATACGCTCCAGTTTTAGAAATGGCTTATCGTAAAAGGCCACATAATCAAGATCCCGCCCCTCGATACCGCCCGCGCTAAGACAATACGCCATCGCGTGAACCGGTACGGAGTTATCATGTTTTTTCCGGGTAAAGCGTTCTTCCTGTGCCGCTGCAATAATGTTCCCATCTCGCACCAAACACGCTGCACTATCGTGATACAACGCAGATATACCAAGTATATTCATTCAAAGACTCCCTTAAGAGCAGACTACATCTGGACCAGGTTTTTATTAATGCTATTATATTGATGCAGTGCCTCCAGTAAATTATTTTTCTGAAAGTCGGGAATAAATGAGTCCTCTATTGTTTTATCCATAATGCCGATAGTATTACTGGCGAGATCTTTCATCTCAAAAAGACGGGTTATCATTTCTTTAAAACCAATTGTAGTATCTTCATAAGTAAAATATTTTTCCGGAGTCTTCTCCAGCATCTCTTTTGAAACTATTGTCTTTGCAGCCAGTGAAAAACGGCACCAGTCAATAAAACTCTTTGTTAAAACATTTATATTATACGAACGATAGCGGTCAAAATATTCAGTCCCCGGAAGAATAAGCAGGTTATTGATCCACGTGGCGATTGCTCCTTCCCGTACCAGGGTTTCCAGGAACACCAGGTTGCTCTCGTGCTCAGTCCTGCTCGTTCCGGGTATATTCGCCAGCCATGAAGTAAAGGCAATCCCCTTGATCGAAGCTATCTTTTGTACTGAATTCCGTATTATTTCGGCAGTAACACCCCGGTTTAACCGCTTTAATACGGGATTTATACCCGATTCAATTCCCAGGGAAAATTCCCTGATATTGGCCCGGTCCAGGTACGCCACAACCTCATCATCTTCAAACAAAAGAGGACTTGTTTCAAGTATAATATTTAAAGAAATATTATTGTCCATAATCGCCCCGCACAGATCCTTAAAATACTCACGGTGCAAAAACGAAAACTCACCAATAAAAATATTGCGCGCTCCATATTCCTCAAATACACGCAATTGTTCTATTGCTCTTTCAACGGGAACAACAGAATTCTCTCTTGCGTAAAAGCCGGTTCCCGAAACACAATACCTGCACCGGAAATTGCACCGTCCCCGTTCAATACTCATTGCGGTAGAGCCATACCGGTCATGAAAGAAATCCAGGTTCTCATATATTTCAGCAGCAGGATAAATTATAGGGCTCTTTTCAATATCCGGAAGATCATCGTCCTCCGGCGGGTTAGTACAAATCTCCCCTGAAGAGGAACGGTAAATGGTCGCGGAAACGGAAAAAAGACTCTTCTTTCCTTTAGAGAGTCCCCGGGTAAGCCGCAGCGCCGGGATCTCCCCTTCTCCGATAATAATGCCGTCAATATATTGCGCGTTTTCCAGGATTTCAAGAGCAAAATAATTAGCGTGATATCCGCCAAGATATACCACCGAATCCGGAAACAGGTCTTTATATACCCTGGCGCTCTTAACCGCGCCGCTTCCATAAAGGAACCAGTGGCACTGAATAAGAACCAGGCGTGCCGGGAACCCGGCCAGTAAGGTTTCCAGGTTTTCAAAATCGAATGAGGGCAGATGAAGAAGGCGGACAGAAAAACCTGAATCATGAAGAAATTGCGTAATCCCGGTAATTCCCAGGGGAACAGATCGTTCAATATTTACAGATGTCCGAAAGGGTTTACCCGAATCGTAATAATCAATATGGGGAGATATAAGTAATACATCATACATTTGAATAAATGCTCATTGAACAGGGACAAACTCGTCCCACCCAAAGTGCTCAGGATACTCGACCCAGGGGCCTTCACATGCGTCATTACAGGCACATTCTTTGCACTGAGCTCCTTTGCTTTTACCTTCGGTGAGGCGGTACTTTTTATAATCATCAACAACAAAATTTTTATCGAAAACCGCGGTACTGGGCATAATATTCTCCGCGATATAGCCGGTATACCCGCTCATAAAGCAATAGGGAATTGCTTCGGTCATTACCACTTTCCCGGCCTTAATCCCCAGCGAAAGCCCTTCTTTTACATATGGTTCAATTTTGCAATACCGGGGCACAACATCTTCAAAATTTTCACCGGCAGTTCCAATGGCATGAACAAAAGCAAACTGGTACTGGTCCACTCCCAGGTATACCAGGAGGCCGGCAAGTTTGGGCAGTGTAGTATAATTATACCTGGTAATAACGGAATTGGTTCCCACGTACTGTTCCAGCTCTTTGAGGTTTTTTATGCCGGAAGCTGTTTCATAAAAACTCCCATCCGCCAGGGTAAGAAAGTCATGCAGCTCGGGAGAAAAACCATGAAGTGCCAGGGCAAATTCCGTTGCTCCTGCCGCGATAGTTTCCCGGCAAAACTCTTTTGAGGCAAACATTCTGCCGTTCGATTGTATTTGAATTTTAGAAAATCCCAACTCCCGGGCTTTTTCCAGGACAATAAGGAAATCTTTTTTTATTGTCACTTCACCACCGGTAAACACAATACTATCGCTTCTTTCCCGTGCGGTTTCCATGGTGGCGATTACTTCATGAAACGGGATATCGCCATAGAGCTCCCTTTTGTTTCCCTGAACACAGAAACGGCACTTATTGTTGCACAGGAAACCAAACTTTACATCTACTTTTTCCATTTAAAGGCTTGTATTTACCCATTTTTCAAAGATTTCATAGTGTTCATCCAGTTTGGAAAAAAGATAATCGTGGATCCCCATTAAGATGCTACACCGGTCATTCACCGGCATCTGGGCAAAAAGGCTTCCATGCAAAACATAGTTATAGACCGGGCACACTCCGCAGTAAGGGTTATACACACAATCATTACATCCGGGAAGTCCCTCAAGACAACTTGCCACACATAAATTAAGAACCGTATCACTTCGCATAATATCACTGTAAGAAGCGTTTTTCACATTACCAAGTAAAAAAATGTCATCACCCATTTCATAAACCATCCGGCCTTCATCACAGGTGAAAATATCTCCATTATAATTATACGCAAGCTGCCCTATTCCCGCTCCGCAGGGTGACCGTTGATCAAGGTAATTCGAATCAATTTTGTTGATAACTTTCGTGAGGATGATCTTCGCGGTACTTTCATAAAATTCCGTACCGGATTTATTAATTTCAATAATATAATCGAGCGCGTTGGTATAAAATTCAATAAACTCAGCAGCGGTATACTCCCTAACGGCATGCATTTTTTCGCCGAACCCAAAGGGATTCATTGGCCGCAGGAACAGCTGAGTCAATCCCATTCCAACATACAGATCAACAATACTTTTATATTCTCTAAGAGTATCTTTTGTCACGGTTAAAAGCGCGTTAGCCCGGTAAAACTGCTCTCCTGTTTCCGCGTAGATTTGTTCATTCTCTTTTCGAATTCGTTCTATCCAATCAACCGTATTTTGAAAGCTATTTCCCTTATGCACGATTCGATATTTATTATGGATTTCTTCCGGACCATCCAGGGAAGTACAAATACTAACCTTATTGTCCATAAAAAACCTGAATTTCTCTTCGTCCATATAGGTCATATTCGTTACGATACTTAAACGAATATTTTTACCGGTTTCTTTTTTATTGATATACTCAACAATATGCTTAACCGTCGCGAAGTTTGCCAGCGGTTCTCCACCCTGAAATTCAATATTAATATTTTTTGCCGTTGTTTTTAAAATAAAATCAACTGTTCTTTCGGCAGTTTTAATATCCATATCAAAATCACTACAATCGACGTTTTTCCTGCTTGTTTGGCAGTACGCGCAGCTATGATCACATCTCAGGGTAACGACAATAATATGAAGAGAAGGGCCTTCACTCAAAAAACTGTTCTTTTTTCTATATTGCTTTATCAATCCTTCATTCCGGATCTCATCGTTAATAAAATAGGATTCAAAAAGTTTATTTTGAACAGGGGTGGGCAGCTCTTCAGGTGAATTCTGCAATAATTGAAAACAGGACTCATCCAAAAAAATATAATTACCCCCATCATTGGTAAGGAGGAAATTACCATCGGACATCTTTTTGTATCTAAAAAAATTCAGCTTTTCAAGATTTTCGGTTTTAAACATATGTTATTCGCTATTCTTAAGATATATCGATTTTTTTAAAACAAAGTTATTGAACTCATCAATAAGCGAATCAGCAGGCTCTTTAACGGTAAGAGCAATATTGTAATAATAGTCTCCTTCTTCTATTTCAAGAGACAATTTATCACAATATTTATTTTCCGCTTCTTTAAGTGCTTCAAAATCATAGAGTTCTTTATGATAAAAAAGTTTTTTTACGGTATCCATTATTAATCTTTATTCTCGTCCTTCACTTCTTTTGTCTCGCTGCCCGTGCTGTTTTCATTACCATATTTCTCCTCCCAGGGTACAGCAATGCCCAGGGGATCATCAATATAATCATCAATCTTCTCTTCCAGGAAAGCGTATTCCTTTTCAATGGACGACAGATCAAACTCATCAGCACTATCTGCTCCAAAAAGAGCTCTTGCTACAATAATTTCTTTTACGGTTTTCGTTTTGTCAATGAGGGACTCTCGAAAAGACTCATTTATTAAAGAATTATTAAATTCTCCTTCAAGTTTTTCCAAATCATCAATAGGGCTGAACTCTTTGTTTTTTACCGTTACAACCCATTTTTTGTTCTCTTTGTCGCTATCAACATATAGATAATAATTATCAAGAAAGGAATGACACACCCGCAATAAAACATCTTTTGAATATATGGTACTATCTATTTCAAAATTTTTTCCAATATCCATAACGAATATATCCTATGACTGAAGTTTTTTATTTTTTTCAACAGCAAATAAAAGGTACTACCAGGAGCCATGAGATCCATGAGAGCTATGAGAGCTATGAGAGCCGTGTGAGCCGTGTGAGCCGTGTGACCCGTGTGAGCCGTGAGAGCCGTGAGAGCCGTGAGAGCCGTGTGAGCCGTGTGACCCGTGTGACCCGTGTGACCCGTGTGAGGCATGAGAACCGTGGTCTTTTGTTACGGCAGCAAGTTCAATGGTTTCACCATTTTCTAATGTCTCAAACCCATCAGCAAACAATTTACGCTCAACAGCCAATAAAGCAGCTATTCCGGTAATAAATAATTTTGGAGAAGTCTTCAACATCTGTCTTCGGGAAATTCTTCTTTCTTCACTATTAAGAAAAGCGTTTAATTTATCTTTTGATTCATCATTTTTCTTCATATCAATAAACTCTCCTTTAATATACTATAGAATTCCCCTCAACTTGTACATACAGATTGAATAAGACTATTTAACATGAATATCAATAAATTTCAATAACTTTTTCTGGTATCCCCCTTAAAAATTAAACAGTGCGGTTAAAACAAGTTAAGCCCAATAGAAGTATTCTATTGGGCTTAATTGTATCATATTCTTAAAAATCTATTATTAGTATGTTGTAGCAACTCCATTGGTTATTTCAAGTTCATACATCTGGTCAGTGCCTGAAATGTCTTCATGTTTGTATACTTCAACAATAAACTCAGTGTAATAATGAGCGTCACTCTCCCTGATATCTCCATTAGATTTCAATCCCCAGTCGAATGATCCGTAAATCTGGGAACTATCGACCCCGCCCGAAGGATAGTTCTCATCCCTTCCGGCCCAGATCCTGATGCCATAGACACTCTCTGGGTTCTGCGTAAACTGGATCCTTACATGAAAGTTTTTGGTGTTATATGGTGCCGATGAACCAAAAAAGTTTATTTGTCCTGCCGTAGGATCAGACGCTTCAAACCTGAAGTAGTCGGAATCACTGACATTATTTTTTCCTCCGTAGATAAAACCGGTGACTTTAACCGTATCCGGTCCTTCTAAATTATTATAACATACGCTACCCAGGTCCGTTGCAGTTATTTGACTATCATTACCGCCATTCTCGTCATTTATATCATAGACATCGTAATTGTCACCGGTTCCAAAGGTCGCGTTTGCTCCCGGTATCGCGTAATCGTCAATTAAAGCCTCGAATCCACTTGCCGTAACCGTTATAGAACCGCTTCCTGAGAAAAATCCTGAAGGATCAATAGTTACGAGAGTATAATTTCCGGCTGCTGTTACTGATGTACTAACCGTAACCCTGTCATAATTTTCAAGATTGCTATATGTAATACTACCGGAATTACTGTCATTTACCACTACGGACCAGCTATTGTTGGTCTTGACTGTTTCCCGAAAGGTCAGAACTATATCCGATTCCCGGGTAACATTGGCTGCGCCATCAACCGGAGAAAGAACTATATCCGTAACTCCTGTGGTTCTGTCAAGATAGGGATACCGGACTACCAGTAAATTGCTTCCCAGGATCGTGGTTACCACAGCGTACAAATCGTCCAATATTGACTTGTTCGCTTCATAATAGGCTTTCCGTGCCGCAACATCCGCAAGTGAGTCAAAATAATTGGTTACCGTATCCGAAACCAGCTGAACAGCTGCCGGATCAGTTACAGATCCGTCTATTACTCCTGCAATATCGGGTGTTAATACCGTACAATATGAACCTGAAAACCGGTCAAATTCAGCGATGCAGCTATTGCTGCCGGTGGTAAATTGACTGGTTATTTGTGTTGCTGTAGAATCATCATTGATATAATAAAATGATGCCAGCTGCTCCTGGATCTCCCCTTCGGGAAAACCGGTCTGCTCATATGTTAGTTTTAAGGTTGCTGTCTTGTTAAATACAAGTCCTTCAGGTTCGACCTTAAAAATTGTACTCATTCGAGTGAATCCCGCCGGAACCGAACCTGTTGGTGTTTGCTCTTCCGTGACAGTAATGGCAGCATCCGCTGTTAAGGCGTATTGTGGTACTGTCAATTCCCAGACACCTGTTTCCGGCTGAATACTTCCCCCATCAATGCCAATTTCATCTGTTACCGGGTCACCAGCCTGGTATCCCGGATCGGCCGGAGGTTCATAATTACCGCAAGCTATTATTAGAAATAAAGATAACAATACAAATAGAGAGAACCATTTTTTCATATTTTTACACCTGTCTCTTTTATTTTATAAATATTTGAATATGGTTTTTCAAAAAAACCAAATTTATAGTCAAGTTTATAATCCGGTTAAAGATTTATTAAATGGAATCTGCAAAAAAAATGTGTGGTGTTCTTAATTCAGAATACAAATTAGTATTTTATGTTCAATTACTGATTAATATAATAATTAAAGATCAAATCGTCAATGGTGACAAAGAAAATAATTCCAGACAAAATTCGTCTTACACAAGTACCAGCGATTGTTCATTTTTATAAGAATATAAAATATTTAATATTATTGAGTCATTTAGCTCAGGTCTTAAGAAGGTTGCGATTCACTCTGTAGACAGGATCTTATTTTGGTATGGTCAATTTTTTTGGTTTATACCCGGCATAATACCCCGGGCAGCGGGCATTATACAAACAATTCCCGCACTCCCCTGACTTTTCTCTCACTCCATTATCGGTTTCAAAAAAAATCTCTTCATCAACTTCAGACATCAGATAAATATGATTACTGCTTAAATCATTAACCCGTTCCCGGAAGCGGCTGTTTATTAAACAATAGGGCAAACCATCATAATAACTGTTTATGCCGGCATTTTCCGCTATGGACATTGCTTCGCTAATTTTCTCTCCAGCGTATTCCATGGCCGGAACGATGCTCTGTATATTTCCCGTTACCCGGCCCTTTGGTTCCGGGTATGAGAACTTCAGCTTAACATCATCCCTGCCATTCCATACACGCTGAACAAGACCGGTCATTTCATTTAAGTGCTCAATATTCTTTGTTGTAACAACACAATTTATTGTAAAATCAACCGTTCCGGCCAGCTCTGCAATGGTTTCAATTCCCGCGAAAACCTGTTCCCAGGCCCCCTGAACCCCGGTAATGGCATCATGAATATCCCGGGTGTGCGAATGCAGGGAGATATAAAAATAATCGGTTCCCATGGCAAGTATATAACGCGCGAAATTTCTATAGGCCAGCATTCTTCCGTTTGTTACCAGTCCCCAGGCAAGGGCATTTTTTCGTAATTCCCGCAGGACTTCTTTTAACTGAGGATATATCGTGGGCTCACCCCCGGAAAGTAATACCTGGTCAATACCCGCATCTTTTGCTATTTCTATTTTTTTTATTATACTTTCATGGGAGGCCGGAATATTTTTATTAGAGCAGGCATGACAAAACAGGCAGTTATTATTGCAGGCATAGTGTAGTTTGATAATTGCTCTTCTAATCATTCCGTTCACGTACAATGGGCTTAAATTCCGATGTTCCGTACAGCTTGATATATCCTTTCCATATGCCGGTACACTGTTCCCTTTTTAAACAGCTTTCACATTCCGGCATAAAACCAATCTGGGTCTTTTCCGCTGTTACCCCCCCGGAATATTTCCATAAATGCCGCGGCAGTATACAGTGCGGAAAATGATACAGGAAACATCGAAACTTATTCTCTATCAAAATATCTGCGGCTTCTTCTATATTTTCCATTATATCCGTGACCCGGTAGGCTACTGCATCGAGATTCTTCATGGCGATCCCGGCTAATTTCATATTTACCAGGATTACATCACTGAAAGTATAAGGACTGAAATTATCCGCTAAAAATTGAGCCGTGCTGTTGATATGCTCCGAGTTTATCTTATTTATTATTATCCTCAAATAGATTCTTACTTTTGCCCGGATTAAATTATGTATACCCGCTACCTGCTGCTCAAAGCTCCGCGGTGTCCGTGTTACGGCATCATGTATTTCCGCGTTTGGTCCGTATAGTGATGTTATTATTTTAAAATTTTTTAATCCCAGGGAGACAAGCTTCCTGGTATATTTTTCACTGGAAAATACCCGGGCATTGGTTAACAAACCGATCTCTACATTCTCTTTTATCCTGTTTGTGTAATCAAGGATCTTAAACAAATCCTTATTTATCGTGGGTTCACCGCCGTTAAACTCAATATGATCCGAATATTGCAGAATTTTATCTACCCCCTTTTTCGCGTATTCAAAAGAGATATGATCTTTCATTGTCTCACGGACAAATTCACTTCTTTCGGAAGCCCGGCCCGGCATGATACAGGAAATGCAATTATTATTACATTCAAAATGCAGGGGCACAAAGGCTTTATTCGGATCACTATTACTCATAATAAATCTTACTCTTCACCGATCGGTTTTAATTCATCAAATCCAAAATATTCCGCGTATTGCTCCCATAGTCCGGGGCATTTTTCATAATATTTACAGTTATTACAATTTGGTCCTTTTAATTTTCCTTCAAACTTGCTGAAATCGAGTACCTGTTTGTCCTCCGGGGTTATTACCAGGGTATTAAAGTCCCCTGATTCGGCCATACTCTCTACATAGGAGGGCATAAAACAAAATGGGATATTAAATATTACTCCTTTGTCGAGCCGGAAAGTATCTATGATCTCTAACGCATCCTGTAAATAGGGAATTATTTCAGAGATCTTTACTGCTATCTCGTCCCGGCAGGTGATGGAATTTCCTTCGTATATCATTGAAATAAAACAAAATTTTGATATTCCTTTTGCTATGAAAAAATCTATAAACTGCGGAATGAACTTATAATTCAGCTTGTTTATAACAATATCAACCTCTACGGAAAACCCCCTTTTTTTGAGATTCTCTATCCCCTTTATTGCCTGCGCAAAGCTCCCCTCTACCCGGGTCAGCCGGTCATGAATCCTCGGGATATGGCTATGTATGGAAAATTTAAAAAAATTCGCCCCTGCTTCCAGTACCTTCTCTACAAAAGGTTCATACCCCAGCATCATTCCATTTGTTTGCAGCCGTATTACCGGGAACTCCAATCCCCTGGCAAAACGGATCAATTCAAACAAATCCTTCCGTATTGTAGGCTCCCCTCCGCCAAATCCCAACACCTTGGCGCCGCTGTTCTTTGCCTGCCATATATCCTGCTTGATCTCATCTGTCGATTTATTCAGGTCCTTGCGCATATGCCCTATAGAACAAAACAAACAATTCTGATTGCATTTGTAATTTACGGTTATATCGGCTGTATATATATAATTAAATGTATCCATTATCCCCCGTGTGTCCGATTAATTGCAAAAACGTTTTTAATCGTCCATAAAACGCGTCGAATTCGGCCGCGTGGTTATACGCGTAACACGATAGCCGGATGCTGGCCTTACCCTGTGCCACATTAACATTATGCAAATAATGTGCCGGGGACGCGCAATGTGTCCCGCTCCTGTAGGCGAAAATATACTCTTTGTCTTCACCCAGGTATATATCAAGATCCTTATGGGAGATTTCTCCCGGTAATACAAACGATACAATTGGGCTGCCTGTTTTATTCCCCTGTCCCAGCACCCGCAAATTCAATCCTTCTATTTTTTCCCGTATATATAAATATAATGAGCTATGTGCTTCATGGCAGGCGTAAATTCCCATTTCATCATAAAAATTCAGTGCCGCGTATAAGCCCATTATCCCCGCGTAATGCTGCAAGCCGGCTTCAAACCGTAATGGCGGTTTGAGATATATGGGATGGATCTCTCCATTACAATATTCCACATCATGGACCATACCGCCGCCATACTGTAAGGGTTTTAGCGTTTCAAGGTACTTCTTCTTCACATAGAGTACCCCCAGTCCTGTTGGCCCTCCTAATTTTGTTGAAGAAAAAGCACAAAAATCCACATCCGGAGACTGGACATTAAGCCTGTTGTGTGCGATATATTGGGCCTCATCACTAAAAACCGGCACATTTTTTTCATGAGCTATTTCAATTACTTTTTCCAGGTTTATTACCTGTCCGGTGACATTTGAACAATGAGTTATTGCCAATAACCTGGTCTTTTCCGTGATTGCTTCTCGAATGGTCTCAAGGTATTGCTCATTCTCAAAATCAAGATCAAGTATCTTTAAACTCCCTGAGGTGTTATAGAAAGGAAGCAAAACACTGTGATGTTCCAGGGAAGTGGTTATTATTTCATCTCCCTCTTCCACCTGCAATGAATTTGCCACAAGATTTATTGCCTCTGTGGTGTTTTTCGTCCAGATGACCTGCTCCCGGGCCGGGGCATTAATAAATTCCCGCACCTTGTTCCGCGACCTGTCACAATACTCATTAACATTCCTGCTCAAGAAATGCGATGACCTGGTCCCGCCGCATCCACCCAGGTTCGTATAATAATATGATACAGCGTCAATCACGGGCTGCGGTTTTAATACCGAACAGGCACTATCGAAATAAATTAAACTTTTATTAGTATGTTTTTGATGCAATGAGGGGTAATGTTTTCTTAAATCACTTACAGCAAGCACCAGAGATATCCCTTATCGGTCAGGTTCCTGGTAATCATGTTCTTTTCTGCCAGCTTTTCTCCCGCGCCTACTACATGGCTGCCCGTACTACAGTCATTACAAATTGGGAACTTCTTCGCAAGAATTAATAGCTCGGATGTGGTAATATTATTTTTATAATCCAATATTTTCAGCATACATTGCTCATTGTCAGTTAAAATAAAATTAATATTCACCGGCTTCAACTCTCCGGTCCCGAACTTTTCAACATAGTTCACGGGTAAGCCGGAACAGGTATTATTATAGTTACACTGATTACAGGTATCAATAAAAATATTCAGTTTGGTTTTCTTCATATACCGTTTATGTCCAAGGAACAGGCATAGCGGGAAATTAAGTAATTCAAAGTTTATTTCATTTTCAATAAGGATATCAAAAAAATTCTTTAGTATTACAGACTTTTCAGAAATAAGGAAATCAATATCTTCCGATAATTCAAAGGCAAGGTTCTCCCTGTCTCTTAATACCGGAAGTTGTAAACCCAGGTTCTCTTTACCGATATCTTCCGTACGTATTACAATCAGATTATCCACGATATCCCCTGGCTACAGGCTCCTATACAATTGAAAAATACTTTGAAATAATATCAAAATTCTTTACGACATTGTCTTTGCCCACAATCATATTCATATGTCCCGGCAATAATATTTCTATATCCATTTGAGATATTTTGTTGATACTCTCAACCAGTTTCCTACCGTCTCCGCCGGGGAAATCGACCCTGCCAAAACTCTCTTCAAATACCAGGTCTCCACATGCCATGGCTTTTTTCTCTTTCCAGTATATACATACTGATCCCGGAGAATGCCCCGGAGTATGAATTACTTCAAGTTCCGTATCGCCAACCTTCCAGATCCCTTCTTTGAGAACCACATCAAATTTTATGTCCGGGAACGGCATGCCGAACATCCGGAAAAAAGCCGGTCCTTCCTGGTTATAAAATTCGATTTCCTCTTCATGCATCCCTATCTGCACGTCTTTTTCCAGAAAATTGAGCGTTCCTTCAAAATGATCCGGATGACAATGTGTATTGATTATATATTTTATATCAGCAGGATTTAATCCGTCTTTTTCCATATCACTGAGGCGAGCATCAACATGGTTTTTGAGCCCCGGATCGAACAGGATATTCAAAGGCTCAGCGAAATAAAAGGCGTTACTGTTATTTTCAAATATACCTTTCCATATATAGGCATATACTCCATCACAAATCTTCATATAAACTCTCCTTCCAAAATACTTACTGTAATATGTCACACTTCACGCATATTGCCTGAAATGCAAGAAAAAAACAGGGTGCGGTATGGGTAGGGGCACGGCGCGCCGTGCCCCTACCCATACCCTGCCCCTACCGGGTTGTCCCTTTCAGGATCAATTTTTCAGGATCAAAAAGAGTAATTATTTCGATAAATTTATTAGCAGGTTGTTCTTCTTCCAGCTCTATTGGGATATAGTATTCGTTGAATCCACGGCCTTTGTCTTCACGGCTTTTTTCTGTTAACAAAAGGCTTTTTCTATTATTAAACTTTGCGTAATAATCAGCTTTTTGTTTTTTATACAGTTCCATTACTTTGCGGCTTCGTTCTTTTTTTACCCATTCCTCAACTGTTTCATTCATTTCAGCAGCTTTTGTTCCCGGGCGAGGTGAATAACGGAAGGTGTGAATATGAGAAAATTCCACGGCCTTTATTAGATCCATGGTTTCGCTAAACTCAGCATCTGTTTCTCCGGGGAAACCGGTGATTAAATCGGTGGTGAGATTTATCAGGGGCTCCCTGGTTTTTAAGGTTTCTGCCAGGGATAAAAAATCTTCCCTGGTATATGAACGATTCATTCTTTGCAGCACTGTGTTGCTTCCGCTTTGAAGAGAGAGATGAAGATGTTTTACCATTTTATCATGAGTTATTAAATCACCGGTTCGTGCTGTCACATAATTTGGCGATAATGATGATAAATGCAGCCGAAACTCCCCATCTTTGGCAAGAAGCTCTTCCAGAAGATCATCAAGCTTATTTTTTCCGCTTTTATAGTGTCCAATCATTACTCCGGATAGTACAATCTCCTTACATCCCGATGCCAGGAGCTGGTCGAACTCATTGGATATATCTTCAAAAGGTTTGCTCCGGGGCTCGCCCCGCAAATAGGGTATTATACAATAGGAGCAGTAATTATCGCAGCCATCCTGTATTTTCAGGTTTACCCTGGTTGTTGTTGCCTGTATCGCAGTTCTATAGCCGAAGGGTGATGCCTTTTCCCGGTCTAGGTCATGGAACAATACGATATTTTCTATAAGGTCGGGAACCAGGTATTTGTAATCATTTGGTATAAAATAAAGATTATCTTCCTGTTCCAGGTCTTTCGCCATACAGCCCACTACCAGTATCCTGCTATGGGATCTCTCTTTGAGCTCCCGTGCCGCACGATAAATAAGTTTCCGGGTTTTTCGTTCACTATGCAGGGTTACGGCACATGAGTTGATAACAACAACATCGGGCTCACTGCCGGGGTCGGGTCTATTCGCGGCGGCGCTGGCTGTTTCATCAAAGACCTCATGGCCCCGTTCTCGAAGTTCCGTTACTATGGACTGCATTTCCGAATGATTCAGCCTGCATCCCAATGATGATACTTTTATTTTCATTATTATACACTACGAAATGGGGTGCGCGGGTGTCAAGAAAAATGCTTCGTTTTAAAATCGGAGTTAATTCTTGACAATCAATCCATTGTAAATTATCTTTACATTAGTTCTATCTAAATTATTATAGAAAGGCAATTGTATGAAAGAATCAACAGATTGGGAAAGGGAACAAGAAACGTTGTATGTCCTTCAAAACTCCAGCATGGTAACACAAATCGCAGAATCAATGAAAACACATAAATCCGGCAACGGATATAAACCCTCACAAAAGGAACTCGATGAGATCAATCGTATTTGAGGGCAAAACCTGGAGTAAATACGAAGACCTGAGAAACTGTGCCC
Source organism: bacterium (assembly GCA_024224995.1). The sequence continues at coordinate 62,199 of JAAENB010000544.1, forward strand.
CCACACCTCATCATGAATAAACTGTCAACAAACAAATTGATCGTACTCTGCGGTCCTACGGCATCGGGAAAAACCTCTCTGGGAGTGTCAATTGCAGAACGGTTCGGGGGAGAAATATTGTCCATAGATTCCCGACAGGTATATAAAGGAATGGATATTGGGACCGGGAAAGATCTTATTGAATATAAAAACATCCCCTATCATCTGATTGATATCGCCGATCCTTCGGAGAGTTATACATTGTATCATTTTATAGATGATTTTTACGCGGCATACAGAAAAATAGAGGCCCGGAAAAATCTTCCTGTTGCCGTAGGCGGGACCGGGCTCTACCTGGAAGCGGTATTAAAACAGTACCGGATCCCCAATGTCCCGGAAAACCGGGAACTCAGGAAAGAGCTCAAACAGGAAGAAAAAGAAGTTTTAAAAAACAGGCTCAACGAGTTAAACAGCAGGCTCTATAGCGAAACCGATCTATCAAGCAAAATGCGAATAATCCGGTCAATTGAAATAGCCCTGTACAGCAAGGATCATGAGGTGATCTTTGCGGGAGAGAATCCTCCCCAAATAATCCCCCTGCTCTTTGCAACTGCCTGGCCACGAAAAGAACTGGTAGAAAGAATAGACCTGCGTCTTAATGACCGCATCAAGGAAGGCATGATAGAAGAGGTTGAAGAGCTTCTAAAAAAAGGGGTAGCCCCGGAAAAATTAATCCTCTTTGGTATGGAATACAAATATATAACGGAATATATAACAAATAAAATAAATTATACTACGATGATACGCTCACTCTCCACGGCAATTCACCGCCTTGCCAAACGCCAGATGACATGGTTCAGGGGAATGGAGCGGCGCGGTTTTACCATTCATTGGATACGTAAAGGAGAGAGCGCGGCAGCGTTTGAACAAATCGAGCAATTCCTGGAATGACCCGAAAATTATACTTGTATATGTCTATCAAAGACTATAAACTTTAAATTATAAATTATATTAAAGAGTTCGAACTATGAATACATATGATCCGGAGAAAAAGATAACGCTGTGGCGTAAACTTATCGATATAATAGCTATTGCAATAGTTTACTATATAACAGCAAGACTTGAACAGTACCTGGCGATCCTTCCCGGAAGTACTGCCCCGGCCCGGATTTCTCTGGGTATTGCTCTGGCCGCGGTTTTAATACGGGGGTATCATACGGCGCCCGGAATTTTTCTGGGAGCATTTGCCGCATATATTACTACAAGCTCATTTGCCGGAATACTTCCTGCCCTGTTTTCCGCGTCGGCAAACGGCATTGGCTATTTCGCAAGTGTTGTTCTTGGGGTATACCTGCTAACACGAACAACAGGAGCAAAAAATCCCTTCCTCCGGGTTTCACATATCCTGTTATTTATCCTCTTCGGAGTTATTCTTACTCCTGCGATTAGCGCTTTATGCGGCATGGCATCACCCGGTATTTCCGGAAATATTCCCTGGAGCAGTTTCGCAGGGAATGCTGCGGGAGTTATTATTACAGCACCGCTTATTATAAGTTTATGGTCGATGAACGGGTCCATCATCGAGCAAAAAAAGACGAAAAACGAACTGGCCGATTCGGAACATCGATACCGCAGGCTGCTTGATCTGAATCCTTCAGCCATTGCCATTCATGATACCGAAAAAATCTTATATGCCAATGAAACCGCTCTAAAACTTTTGAAAGCGGCAAATGAAGAAGAGGTTCTGGGAAGGCCCGTACTGAGTTTTGTTCACCCCGATCACCGGGAACTGGTCGTTAAAAGAATAAAACAGGTTTCCCCAGAGGGAGATGTCATGGGGCCGGTTGAAGATAAACTTATCTGCCTGGACGAATCAATAATTGATGTTGAAGTTACGGGCATTGCCATTAAATATAACAATAAAAACGCAACCCAGGTGGTTTTCTGGGACATTACAGACCGGAAGAAAACAGAAAAAGAGTTAAAATTATCGGAAACCAGGCTAAAAAATTTAATTGAACAATTACCGGTGGGCATGACAGTTTTCAATCCCCGGGGCCAGGTTATAGTTATCAACAAAGTTCAAAGAGAAATAATGGGAATTGCCCCTGAACAAATAGAAGTTATGATGAAAAATTATACCATATTTGAAGACCCGCAGCTCCGTGAAAAGGGGCTCATGTCCTATATAGAAAAGGGGTTTGCGGGAACCCCCACCCCCATCCCCCCGGTATTATACAGTCCCTCGAAGACAGGATTAAAGGAATTCAGTGAGATAAAGGATCTCTGGCTCAATAGTTTTATATCACCAATAAAAAACGAAGACGGCTCCATTCATGAAATAGTACTCATGTTCCAGGATATAACAGAACAAAAGACGGCAGAAGAAAACCTCAAAGCTTCTCTTAAAGAGAAGGAAACCCTGTTAAAAGAGATTCATCACCGGGTGAAGAATAATTTCCAACTTGTTATCAGCCTGCTTGCTCTCCAGGAGATGAGTATAAAAGACGCTGTTTCGCGGGAAATATTACAGTATCCCATTAACCGTATAAAAGCGATGTCCCTTATTCACGAACGTTTATATCAATCAAAAAATCTCTCGGGAATTGATTTAGCTGATTATATCAATACCATTGCGAATGAATTGTATTTCACGTATGTAAGCGATCCCTCAAAGATCGAATTAAATATAACTGCCGACAATATCGAACTGAATATTGATCAGGCTATTCCCTGCGGATTGATAATTAACGAACTTGTTGTAAATTCTTTAAAACACGCCTTCCCCCTGGAGTGGCAAAATGATTATAAAGAAAAAGGGAAAATAATAATTTTATTGAATCAAAAAGAAAACAAACTTGTTGAATTGATAATAAGCGATAATGGAATTGGCCTTCCCCCGGACCTGGATGTGAGCAAGGTCAAATCCCTTGGACTGCAGATAGTTCCTTTACTTGCCCGGAACCAGCTACAGGGAGAGTTTGAACTGATCCGGAATTCCGGAACAACATATATAACCAGGTTCAGAAAAACAGAAGACCAGGATCCACTCAAGTAAAAAGCCGGACAGTTTGCAAAAAATCACCCGGTCTTCTTTTTAGTAATTCTTTTTAGTAATTCTTTTTATTGATTCTGTTCAATATTGTTGTCAACCATAACATCCCAGATGAGATTGGCCAGAACTTCAGATCCGGCATCAGTAGGATGCAGGTCATCATTCTTGATATATTCCGAATGTCCTTCAAAAGAATCCCGCGACTCTACGAAGTAACAATTAGCCGAAGAACTGCCGCACATGGTAATGACTTCTTCCATGGCATAATCAACAGCATCATTCAGTTTCGCGTTGCTGCCGGGAAGATTATAGTAGCCAAGCCACACAACATTCTGAACACCGTCCGTCTCCATCTGGTCCAATAGCCCCGCGGCATCACCAACAAGATCATCGATATACTGTTTGCACTGCGCGGAAACGCCATAACTGCATTCGGTTTTGTAGGTCTGCAATATATCATTGGCGCCGCCATCCATTATGATGGTACGAATATCACTGTCATCACTAAACGCATCGTAGTATTGATCTATAATATCGCTCATACGTTCCCCGCTTACGGAATAATCCCGGTACTGTTCACCGGACAGGTCTTCCAGGTAATCGGAAATTGCCCCGGACAGGTCAAAAACCGAATCACCAATAATAGCGGCTTTTGGATTTGTCACATTGTTATTCTTGTTAAAATCACAACCGATAAAAGCAAAGCTGATAAATACAGCTAACAAACAAATAAATAATCCTTTTCTTTGAGTCATAATGACTTCCTCCATTTAGTTTTTTTGAATTAATGTAATTAAATTTTTTACAGAACAAACCGTCCAGACGGTTGTATTATAGACGATTTTTGCATGATGTCAATGCAAAAATCGCAAAGAATTGTGACCGTCTCAGAGCTCTTTAAAAGAGCTCTGAGAAGCTTTCAAAAAAACTCCAAAAGCTCCTATAAAGAGCTCTGAGAAGTTTTCCCCCGGATTTTGCCCCTTTTTTGAAAAAAAATCAATTTTTTGCAAAAAAAGCCAAAAAAAATTTCATCAAAAGGCCTTCCCATTCGTCCTATTAATAAGGGGTAAAAAAGTTTGCCCCAAAAACCTATTTTGGGAGGAAAATATGGCATATCCGGAAAGAACGTGTGAAGCGGGATTAACCTATCACACCTGGTCCCGCTGCCGTCAGTGGAAAAAGTTAATGAAAGATAACAAGGTA
>JAAENB010000545.1 GCA_024224995.1 bacterium
CACCTGCTTTATTTTATATGAGTCCCCAACAACAGGAATAACCCGTCCACTCTCCCCCGCTAAAGTCTTTTCAAATATATCAATCCCGCTCTCTCTATCCAGGGGCTTCATTCCCATTGTATTCTCTAAAAATTTTTCAGTCTCCTCATCAACACTCATTCCGCCATCTTTCCACAGGGGCCAGTTAATAGAGATGGTCTTCCCGTTCCGCTCTCCACTGTTCACCAGGGACTCTCTTAAGCCCGCAAAGCTATCCATAAAACTGTTGGCAAACGCATAATCGGATTGCCCAATATTACCGATAACCGCAGCCAGGCCGGAAAACAGGACAAAGAAATCGAGCTTCTCATTCTTAAATGCTTCATCCAGAAAAACAGTCCCCTGCACCTTGGGTGCCAGAACTGCTTCCATATTTTCCCTGGTTTTCTTTATCGTAAGAGCATCTTTTGTAACACCTGCGCAGTGAAGAACCCCGTTAATTTCATTAAAGCGGGATTTAACGGCAGCCGCCAATTCCCGGCATTTTTCTTCCCTTGAAACATCGGCCTGGATATAGACCACTTCAGCTCCTAGAGACTCCAGTTCTTTTATCCGGGCTCTTTTTTCCCGGTTCAACCGGGAACGGCCGGTAAGAACCAACCGGGCTTTTACTTTCCGGGCCAGGTACTCTGCGAACACCAGTCCCAGGCCTCCGGTTCCACCGGTAAGAAGATACACCCCATTTTCCCGTAGTGTTTCATTTTCAGGTACCTCATCATCAGGATTGTATTCAGTGAGTTGTTTGACAAAACGGATATCTCCATCATACCGGGTTTCAACATCATTGTCGGCAGCGGGATCGAATTCAGCCAGGATTCGATCTAATAATGCGGGAGAATCCATTCGATACTGTTCTCCGGCCTCACTTATGATTTCAAGAGTCTTATACAAAAGACGGGGATTTTCAAGACGAAGACTCTTAACAAAGCCGCTAACAGCTTCAAATTGCGGCTGCGGTTTATCCAAACTACGGGGATAACAGTATACCAGGCGGATAGTATTTTTGGACTTCTTCTTCCACAGAATTTTACTAAGATAAAAAAGTGAATAGAGCCCGGTATTGAGCTGCTCCTTAAGAGCATTCTTGCTTTCAACAAAACTGTTCCCGGCCCACAGGTGAAGAATTTTTTCCGGCTCCAGGTTCAGCATCTTCAGCTCATCCATCAATTGCCGGTAATCGGACTCCCTGGCAGGATTGATCTCATATTCAAGGTCTCCCAGGTTTTTATACGTTTTACCGGCCCTAACATGAATAACAGGAGATGAAATCCCAGGGGTTCTTAATCGTTCTTTAAAGATACCCGATACTTTTTCTTTTGTATCAAAAACCAGGAGCGGACCAAAGCTGCCCGGATCAATCCCGGTATTGGGATTTCCTGTTTCCTGAGGTTCCCATACCGGCTGGAAATACATCCGAACAGGGAGCGGTGCAGAATGCTCCATCGCTCTAACGGAAAAATCCTTCATTTTTATAAGCACCCGGCCCGTTGAATCAATGATCCGGATCATAAACTTTTTGATAGTGTGTGAAGCATGAGTTTCGGGCTGTTCCCCGGAAACTTCCGTAACATAGGCATAACAGGTTTCCGGCAGAGAGTCCAGTATCTCAATATCGCCCAATGCAAAGGGTACAAACGAAGCGCCGGGCAGATTCCCGGAACCATCCATTACACCAAGAACTGTCTGCAGCGCTCCATCCATTAATGATGGGTGCAGAATAAAATCCTTAAAATCTCCCTTGAGCATAAGAGGCAGCTCCAGGTATGATAGGGCTTCGGTGTTATTGCAAAATAATTCTTTAATCGATTGGAGCGCAGGCCCGTACTGTAAACCAGCGGTCCGGAAGAGCCGGTAACACTCATCACTGCTCTTTGACTCAATGCATCGTTCCTTTACCGCGTTTATATCAATAAATTCCGGGCTCTGTTGAGACTCCCGGTTTTTTTCAACAGATATTTCCCCTTGAGCATGAACCAGTTTTTGCTCATTTCCCCTGGTAGCAACCTCAAACTCCACAAGGTTTTCTCCGGGATAAAGACTAATAAAAACCTCCGGTGATGAGACATCAACAGTAACCGGACGAGCCCATACAATATTCTTTAATCGCCGGACACCGGTTTTTAGACCGGCATGCTCCCCGGCAACCCTGGCCATCTCCAGGTAGACGACTCCGGGCAGAATACTGTTCTGCCCAACAATAAAATCTCTGAGAAAAAACTCATCTCCTGTTAAGATTTTTTTAAAGCACTGTTCTTCCAGGGTCGATTCATTCGAATCGAGCACAGGATGGAGCCCCTCAAATTTCCTGTCCCTGCCGGGTTTTCCGGTTTCCGGAACCCAGAACCGTTCCCGTTGAAAGGGATAGGTTGGCAATGAGATACGATTGGGCAAACAATCCGAATATAACAACTTCCAGTCTACAGAGACCCCGGAAACCCAGAGTTTTCCCAGCTTGGCAAGTTTCCTGTCATCAATAATAATCTTTAAGAATTCTTCTCCTTCACGCCCTTCAAAAATTTTTTCCGATTTTGTTCTGCTCTTTATATTCCCCTGGCAAAGGTCTTTTATCGCTGCATATCCACCGCAATAGGCAGCTAATTTCTTTTTTAATTCCATTACTGTTGAAGCAACAATTGCCAGCCGCTCTTCCATTGCTTCACGGCCCACCTGTAGAGTATAGGCAATATCCCGGAAAAAGGGCGAGAGCGTATGTTCATGAGTGTTCACCGCTTCGTTATTTGCTTCACAAAGCAGGGAGGCGAAAGATTGTATTGATAGAGTATTAAAAAAAGCCGGTAAATCCACATGAGTATTATATTTTTCATTAACGGTATTCGCAAAGAGTGCGATGGTTACCGTATCAAAACCATATTCTCTCATATCGTCTTCAAATTCTATATATTTTTCATCAACCTTCAAAATACCCGCTGCAATCTCCACCAGGTCTTGCCGAACCCGGGATACCGGCTCCCGCTCCTCCAAAAAACGCAGCAGGTTGCCGACATACACATCAAGCCCCTCTTTGGTCTTCGCGGAAAGCACAACGACCTGTTCCCCTTCTCCCGAACCTTGAACCTCAAACTTCGAACATTGAACCTCTTCAATCACAACATGGGCATTGGTTCCGCCAAACCCAAAGGAACTTATTCCCGCACGTCTGGGAATCTCGCGATTTTCAGTATCTTTCAAAGCTTTCCAGGAAATTGTTTCCCGTACAATGTAAAAGGGAGAATTTTCCAGTTCAATATAGGGATTCAGCTCCTTGCAATGAATACTGGCAGGAAGAGTATGGTTTTTCATGGCCAGAACTACTTTGAGCAGGCCCGCGATCCCGGCCGCTGTTTCCAGGTGCCCGATATTTGTTTTTACCGAACCCAGACCGCAATAAGCTTCTCCTGAAAAAATCTTCCCTCTTCTTTGATATAACTTTTTAAAAGCTTTTCTAAGCCCGTTAACCTCAATAGGATCACCAAGACCAGTGCCGGTCCCATGAGCTTCTATATAGGTTATTGTTGCCGGATCGATATCACTTTTTTCATATGCTTCGATTAATAATTCCGCCTGGGCATTGGGATTGGGAGTTGTTAAGGAATTAACATGCCCTCCATGATTTTCAGAAGATCCCCGGATAACTCCATAAATATGATCCCGGTCTGCCAGAGCCTGGTCCAGGGATTTTAGCAGGACAACACCGGCCCCCTCTCCCCGCACATAGCCATTGGCGCCGGCATCAAAAGTCTTACATCGGCCGTTAATGCTCAGAAAGCCGGCCTTACTTAAAGAGATATACACCTCGGGATTGAGAATAAAATTCACCCCTCCAACAAGAGCCATTTCGCAATTACTATTTTCTATTGCAGTCACCCCGCGATGAACCGCTACCAATGAACTGGAGCAGGCTGTATCAATAGCCTCACTGGGCCCGTGAATATTCAGAAGATAGGAAATCCTGTTCGCTGTTATGGAATGAGAAATACCCGTAGCCATCCGGGCATCTATTTGAGTGGAATGATCCCGTAAAATATCATTGTATTCTGTAGTTGCAACTCCCACAAAAAGGGCAGTTTTGGTTCCCGAAAAATCGGAAGGTTTATACCCGGCATCCTCAATTGCCGTCCATACTGTTTCCAAAAAAATTCTCTGCTGGGGGTCCATAAGTTCGGCTTCTCGCGGAGAAATTCCAAAAAATGACGCATCAAACTTATCGGCATCTTCCATAAAACCGCCCCATTTACAATCGGTTTTATTTACCTCTTTTTTGGGATCTCCGAAGCAGGCTTCCCAATCCCAGCGATCCGGCGGAATCACACGGACAAGGTCTTTGCCCTTTTCCAAATTATGCCAAAAAATTTCCATATTTGGAGATTGGGGCATAACACCGCTTATACCAATGATAGCTATTCCCTGAATATTTTCCTTTCCGGGTTTTTCCTGTCCGGACTCCCGGGGAGCCGGAATCCGGAACCGGCTTTCCGAACCATATGTTTTTGAAAACGATTGCACTTCCCGGTGCAGAAAATTTTCCTTCATACTTTTTTCAAAATAATCAATAAACACCGGTTTGTACTCTTCACACAAAAACCGCGATAACGATTCCAGGGAAGGATGTTCGTAAAAAACAGGAGGTTTTAGCGTTAGATTAAACGTATCGTTTATTACATTTACAAACTCAGTTAAGGTAATAGACTCAAAGCCATATTCACTTAAATCTTCGCCTGGTTCAATAGTATCTTCATCGATCCTTAAAATACTGCCGGCCATTGATACAATCTTGTGCCGGATTTGCTCAAGCAGGTCTTCACTGTTCCTTTCAATATCCTGTTGTATTGAGACCTTAGCATCTTCTGTTGGTTTGCCGATGTTAAGTCCCAGGGCCCTGGTTGCCTTGTTTCTCTCTCCTTCGATTACAAGAAAACAGCTGCCCTCATATAATAATGCCTTTGAAAAAACATCAATCCCCGTCTCTCTGCTCAGTGGATGCATCCCCATTGTCCCGGAGAGCATTCGCAAAACCTGCTCATCCACTTCCATTCCGCCATCCTGCCAGAGCGGCCAGTTAACCGATATTGTTTTTCCGCTTCGTTCCCCCTTTATTCGCAGGCTCTCTCTCTGTTCAGCGAATCTATCAAGAAAACTATTGGCATAGGCGTAACATGCCTGCCCCGCGTTTCCCTGTACCGCTGCCAACGAAGAAAAAAGTACAAAAAAATCAAGGCTTTCGTCTTTTGTTGCCGAATCCAGGTAGACTGTTCCGTAAACCTTAGGAGCCAGCACCGCTTCCATATCCTCAAAGGTTTTCCGTACGATAAGCGAGTCCCTGGTTACCCCTGCGCAATGAATAATCCCGTTTATTTGTTTAAACCGGGATTTGATCGTGATTACAAGCTTCTTTCCCAATTTCTGTTCGGAAACATCAGCCTTTATATACACAACTTCCGCGCCCATGGATTCAAGTTTTTTGATCTGAGCCTTTTTTACCGAATTTAAAGCAGACCGGCCCGTTAGCACCAGTTTTGCTTTCACTGTTTTGGCCAAAAATTCCGCAAAGATCGCTCCCAGTCCACCGGTGCCCCCGGTAATTAAATAGACCCCATTCTCTTTTAGCAGTTCTCTTTGTACGTGCTCTTCATTTTCGGTGATCTCTTTGTCCAGGTTGAACTCTTCCGGGACACGTATATAGCGATGTTCTCCTTCATAAAGGATCTCTGATCCGCCGGTATCACCTGCTGCAAACTCTCCAAGAATAAAATCTGCCACGCCTGCTGTTGTCATCTCCTGAAAATATTTTGAATTGCTGCGGATCTCAATTGTCTTATATACAAACCGTGGATTTTCCTGTACCACACTCTTTGCGAACCCGCTTACCGCTCCATAGTGGGGCTGAGGGGTTTTCTCACTTCCGGGATACAGGTAGAGCATCTCTATTTTTTCTTTCGGCTTTTGCTGCATAAAAATTTTACTCAGAAAAAACAGGGAATAGATGGTCGCTCCAAGCTGCTCTTTAAGAACCTCCTGTTCCGGAGAGAAACTTTCCTGTGACCACAGGTGAACAATCTTACGCGGAAACAGGTTCTCTTCTTCAAGAAATTCCAGTAATTGCCGGTAATCATGTTCGTTCTTTGGATCAATCTCAAATTCCAGGTCTTCATAAACGCAAAACATCTCTCCCGCTTGTACAAGAATTACCCTGCTTTCGGTATCCTCACGTTCCAGGCGCTCCCGTAAAGCGTTCCCTATATCGGAACCATTGTCAAAAACCAGGAGAGTTCCGGTTTTACTATTCCCGGCAGATCCCGTGTTTTTAAATTGAATATCTGCCTTTTGCCACCGGCTGCGAAAAAACAAACACTCTATATTCTCCTGTACTACAGCCGGTGTCTTTTCCCGAACATCTTCACTCAGAAGTTCCGCAGTTAGATTCGTTGCAACTGCCAGAACCCGGCCCTGCTCATCAACTATCAAGATATCGAATTTCTTATGTTCCCCTTGAATTTCCCTTGCGTAAACATAACAGGTTTCCTGTAAGGGACGAAGAATTTTTACTTCATCCAGCTTTAAGGGCCTAAAGGGTTCCTGTATTAACCCAACCCCCAGCATTTGCAGCGCACCTTCGAATAGTGACGGATGCAGTACATATTCGTTAAAAGTACTTTTCAACTTGGGCGGAATGCTCAAGTATGCTGCGGCCTCCCCGGTGCGGCAATAGAGCTCCTGTACAACAGTAAAACCGCTTTTTAAATTTAGCCCCAGCTTTTTTGTTTTTTCATAAAACTCATTGCGCCCGATCCTGTCCTTACACCGCGTCTTAACACTTTCAATATCAAGCTTTTCTTCTATATTGGAAACGACATCATCTCCGGAACAGTCTATTTCCGCCTGAAAATAAACCTGCCGCGTTCCATTCTCTTCCTTACCGGAGATCTCAAACCGGAACCCGGTTCCTTCCGGGTATACGCTCGAATAGAGCTCGTTTATGGAATGGTCCAGCACTATAGGCCGTACCCAGAGCCCGTTCTTTATTGCTTGAACGCTCTCCCTTCCTGACAACTCCCCAACAACCCTGGCCATTTCAATGCAGGCGGCCGCAGGCATAACCTTTTGCCCGGCCCAGGTATAATCCTGCAGGTAAAAGTCACTCCCGTTAAGCAGCGTTGTGAACCGCTGTTCTTCCAGGGTTGAACTGTTTATGTCAATCAAGGGATGCAGTTTGTTTGCGTTCCCTTTTTTTCCTGCTGTTCCGTTCTCGTCACTTTCCGGAATCCAGTACCGTTTTCTTGCGAAAGGATAGGCCGGCAACGGAATACGGCGTGGAGTAAAATCTTTGTGCAACAGCTCCCACTCAATCTCAATTCCCGCCACCCAGAGCTCTGCCAGTTTTATAAGATCCTGGCCCCCGATGATCGCAAGAAAATCTTTCATGGAAACCCTGGCGCTGTTTTTTATCTTGTTATCTTTTATATTATTGGTATAAAAGCCCTGTATATTATCTTCTCTTCGGCAATATTGCAGCAATTTCTCAGTTAGTTCATCAAAAGAGCATACCACAAAAGCCAGGCGCTCTTCCATTGACTCTCGGCCCACCTGCAAGGTGTACGCAATATTCGCAAGAATACTGTTCAATTGTTGTTCTTCTTCCGGCTCTTTCAATTCGCACCCCGGATCGGAAGCCGACATGAGAAAATCCTCCCATCGATCCGGTAATAGTTTAAGATAATCATACATCTTTTTCGCGTATGTTTCCAGGCGTTCCTTGTTTTTCGCGGAAAGCACCATGAGCCAGGGCGGCTTGTTTTTTTGATTACTTAACTCTTTAAAATTATCGAACTCTTCAATTACCACGTGAGCGTTTGAACCGCCAAACCCAAAAGAGCTCACCCCTGCCCGCCGGGGAACCGGTTTTCCTTCATCATCACACAAACGTTCCCAGGGCCTGGTTTCAGTTACAATATAAAAAGGACTATCATCAAGTTTTATATAGGGATTGAGCTCTTTAAAATGAAGGTTGCCGGGGATCTTTTTATACAGCATGCTCATGAGAACCTTTATTACCCCGGCAATTCCGGCTGCTGTTTCCAGGTGGCCGATATTTGTTTTTACCGAACCGATTCCACAGTACGGCTCTTTCGGCGCGGACTTCCCGCTAATATAAAACAATTCCCTGAATGCTTTTTTAAGCCCGTTAATTTCAATAGGATCACCCAGGTCGGTCCCGGTTCCGTGTGTTTCAATATAGCTCACTGTTGCGGGATCTATCTGCGCGCCTTCATAAGCGCTGATGAGCAGCTCTGCCTGGGCATTTGGATTGGGTGCGGTTAAAGAATTGGCATGGCCGCCATGATTAACGGCTGATCCTTTTAGTACGCCGAATATATAGTCACCGTTTGCGATTGCCCGGTTAACTGTTTTTAACAGGATCGCGCCAACGCCCTCTCCACGGACATAGCCATTTGCCCTTGAATCAAAGGTCTTGCATCGTCCGTCTTCACTGAGCATTCCCGCTTTGCTAAAAGATATGTAGAGAGTGGGACTCAGAATTACATTGACGCCTCCGGCGATTGCCATATCACACTTTTCACTTCTTACGGCTTCTACTGCCCGGTGAAGCGCCACCAGGGAACTGGAACAGGCTGTATCAATAGCTTCACTGGGGCCGTACAGATCCAGCATATAGGATATCCTGTTTGCGATTAACGAATGAGAGACCCCGGTTGAGGTTTGGGCTTTGATCTCAATAGAATGCTCTTTTAATAATTCATTATAATCGGTTGTGGCAACTCCGGCAAATAGCGCGGTTTTGGTGCCGGCCAGGTCCGATGCTTTATATCCCGCGTTCTCAATAGTCCGCCATACGGTTTCCATAAATATCCGCTGCTGCGGGTCCATCAGCTCTGCTTCCCGCGGAGAAATGCCAAAAAAAGCTGCGTCGAATTTGTCCACGGATTTTATAAACCCGCCCCATTTTACATTGGTCCTGTTCGATTCGGTTTTAGGATCTCCGTAATACTCTTCCCAGTCCCAGCGGTTTTTCGGAATCTCGGAAACCATGTCCTTGCCATCTTCCAGGTTCCGCCAGAAAACCTCCAGGTTTTCCGACTGGGGCATCATTCCGCTCATTCCAATAATAGCCACGGGCTCATTTATAAACTGAGTTTTTATATACTGCCGTATCCCCCGGACCCCGCTGCTGCGGAGCCGGTTCCCATGCCCCGTTTCTTTTGCGGGGTCATGATTTACCATGGTAGCAATCATCTTTACATTGTCATGATAATAATCGAGAAAAAAGTCTTTATATTCCCTTTGCAAATACAGAGCAAAGGAGCCAATAGACCGGTGTTCAAAAAGAACGGACGGAGTCATTCCCAGGTTATACTTTTTATTGACATCGTTGGTCATTTGTGTAAGCGTGATTGAATTAAACCCGAATTCATCCATATCCCGGTCCAGGTCAATCTCTTTTTCCCGGATCATTAAGAGTTTTGAAACAATCTTTACTATATCTTTCCGGATACGCCTGAGCAGGTCTCTTTCATCCGCCAGGATTACCAGCCGCGAATTATCATGAGCGGTGATTGGTGTTTTATCCCGATCCTGGTTCTCAAACTCGGCCTCAATAAGTTCCCACAGGTCTTTAATTATATGCTCATATTCTCCCTGGGTATAGGCTTCCCGTAATTTATTTCTTTGTATCTTTCCGCTGGTTGTTTTAGGAATTCTTAATACCGGGATCATGTGATTGAGCTTGAGCCCCATTTCCGCGTAAATATATTTTTTCAACTCTATTGCCAGGATGGCCATTTCCTTTAATTTTTTGTCTTTATTTTGTATAAAAGCAATAATCTCATCTTCCTGGAGCTCCTTACTAAAGGCTCCAAGTACAGCCACTCGTCCCAGTTCTATTCCCGCCACATTTTCGGCGACCCGCTCAATATCATGGGAATAATAATTCTGGCCATTAACAAATATAATATCTTTAGCCCGTCCTGTTATAATGAGCCTGCCATTTTTCATAAGTCCCAGGTCGCCGGTATCGAGCCAGCCATCCGGGGTTTTTACCCTGTTTGTTGCGGCCTGGTTCTTATAATATCCTGATGTTACATTGTCGCCCTTGATTTGAATATTTCCAATAACAGACTCAGGAACAGGCCTGTTATGCTCATCAACGATCCGTAACGGGGAACCTTCCAGGGGATATCCCACATCCACGAAATTGACTCCTCCGGGGTCTCCGTGCTCAACTTCCTTTACCGTGCCCCCCACCTCTAGAAATTCTCTGGCCAGGGTAACTGACTGAATTTCCTCTTCTTCCGGCGGGGGAAATGCTGCCGCTAAACTCGCTTCCGCAAGGCCGTATACCGGGTACATGACTTTTTTCTTAAGACCAAACTTTTCCATTTTGTCCAGGAAACGGTTGCCAAGCTCCCGGGAAATAGGTTCTGCTCCATTAAAAATAAGCCGAACGCAGGATAGATCAAAATTACCGGGAATTTCATTCTCTTTGAAAAATGTTAAATAATGCTTATAACCAAAATTTGGAGACGACAGTATGGTTGCCCGGTATTGTGCTGCTTTTTCAAACCAGGTGGTGGGACGGATCAAAAATATAGCTGTTGGCATTATATACTGGTTGATGCCAAGAATTGTTGGCGTCATGTGATAGCCGATGAGTCCCATGTCGTGAGAAAGCGGCATCCAGCTTAAAAAGGCGTCATTCGAGCTCATTTTGGAGGCTTTTATTATTGATGTTAAATTAGCCAGCAGGTTTTTATGCGTTAAAATTACTCCTTTGGGGTCTCCGGTGGTTCCCGATGAAAATTGTATATAGGCGATCTTTTCAGGCGAGGCATTATAGACTGTTCCTTCTTTATGCTCCCGGTCTATTCCCGAGATAATGATATTATTAGCTTTAAACTCTTCAAAAGTCGCGTCCAGCTTATTCTTCCGGGCAAAGGCATCAAGCTTGTTTAAAATATCTTCGGTAGTTACTAAATATTTGTTACCTAATATCTCCCATACCCTGAACAGTTTGAGCTGATGTTCATCATTATTTCGAACCGCAACAGGTACCGGAATAAATCCTCCCAGTATGCAGGCCCAGAATATTCTAATGAAATCACCGGGATCAACTACCTGGAATACCACTTCATCATCCGGTTTAAGGCCCCTGCTCTGTAAATTCCCTAATATGGATAAAGCATCGGTATTTAACCTGGAATACGAAACAAACTCATCTCCTCTTTCGGTTATAAAGGTAACCCCTTTTTCCGTTTCGGAACTTCGCTCTTGAAATATGCCTGTTAAAGTCATATTTCTCAATAGCTGTTCGTCTTGAGAATTCCCAGGTTCTTTTCCCTTGCTTTTAGTACTGGATCGATCACTCTTTTTTTGAGCCATAGCACCCCTTTATCCCGGTATTAATAAAATTTACTCCCCAGGTTCCCCTGAGAGACATAACACCTGTCGCCAGGTAAAATGAATAGTGCAACAGGATAATTATAAAAGCCTGGTTTTTCGGCTTTTATCCTATATTGAACAAGACTTGAGCCTGCTTAAATAATAGTTTAAAGCAATAAGACGGATTAGTTCTAAAAAATGCTGGAAATTTCCGGGTATAGTGAATAGTAACCAGGGAGACGGGTCGGAAAATGATTGATGTAATAATGTTTCTGGATAAACATCACCGATATTTAAATATTTCAGGTTTACCTTTGCAGTCATAGCTTTTTTTCTGTATATCTTTTATATATATTTTATGTTGATAATCAATAACCGGAGTCCCGGTTGCTCGTTCATCATCTCCCAACTTACAATACTATCACAGGAGAAAAATACAATATTGTCTATAATTTTTTTATAATGATATGATTTTTTAAGTAACAGGCAGGTAAATTTAAGCTGTAGATATCTCAGGAAAAAACCTTGCTCAAGGGGCAGTCACGGCAGCTCTTGTATCTTTTTTTAGGGCAATAACTTTCATTTGCCGACTTAACTCAACAACCTCCTCAAGAGATAATCCGGTATATTTTACAACAAGCTCCGGGTTCATTCCATCGGCAAGCATATTTTTTGCTGTAATTCTTTGGTTTTTCCGTTCCCCTTTCTTAACGCCTCTCTTAACACCTTTCTTAACACCTTTCTTTTCGGCCTTTCTCCACCCTTCAACAAAAACCTCTGTCCAGCCCATATTTTCCTCCTTTCTCTTTATTGCCTCTTCCAGTTCTTCCGGTATTTCAATACCTTCATATTCTACTCTCATAAAGAAAAAATTAAATAATAATCGAAACTGCTCTTCATCTTGTAAAATTACTGCTGCTTCTTGTGCTGCCGTACTTATTTCCTTCACAGAAGCAGCCCTTTCCAGGGCAAAAAAGGAGCCGACCAAATTATTCAGCTTTTTCACATTCTCCTCCCTCAACCTCCGTATGTCTAGCAAAAAATAATCAAATCCGGGAATAAATCTCCTTATCTTATGGTCAAAAATATCAACCATATCCGAAAAATTCAGGCTGATATTCCATCTTTTCTTGCCCCGGTATATTACCACGGGGATCACAACCGGTAATTTTTCAAAGTCTTTTCTTTTTGATTTTTTCCCCTGTTCTTTTGCCTGTTTCCGTCTATCCTGTAATAATCTTTGCAGATATTCATAGCAATGAGCCAGGTACGAAAGCATTCGAAGCGGCATTATTTTATCAATCGCAGACTGGAATTCGATTAACACATAAAACACTATCTCTTTCCCGTCAATTGTAAACCGGTACATAATATCCGATTCTTTTTTGCGATAATCCTTGCCAATAAAAGTTGTATTTACAATCTCTGTTCTTGAAAAATCGATCTTTTTTATCCACTCAAAAGGCAAAAAACAGCGTATAAACTGTTCAAAAACAATCCTGTGCGAAAAGAATTCTTTATACGCCTTATCATAAAATGACGATATTCGTTTTTTCTTTTTATTACTCATTTTTTATTACAGCCCTTGTTGAAAACACAGGTTCCCCGGTCACGCAGCTCATACCTTGCTCCGGGTACACAGGACTTTTTTTGCAAAGAAAAAAAAGGCCCTTATAATATATACGAATGGGAAGGGCGTTTGATGAAAAATTTTTGCGATTTTTTTTGAAAAAAAGTGATTTTTTTTAAAAAATGAGTTTGGAAGAGGAAAAGCACTCAAAAGGAGCAATTATACAGCTTAACATGCCCCCTCAGAGTGCTCGCAGCTATACCTTCTCTGCGATTTCATAGATCAATTTTTCCGAATCTTCCCAGCCTAAACAGGGATCGGTTATTGACCGGCCGAATTCATCGCCTGAAGCGCTCTGGGAGCCTTCCAGAATATAGCTTTCTATCATGAATCCTTTCACCATTTTTTTCAGGAGGCTGGAATTCTTGCGGCTTTCCATAATTTCCATGGCTATTCTTGGCTGTTCCGTGAATTTTTTCATTGAATTGGAGTGATTCGTATCCACTATTATGGTAGGATTTTTTAAGTCATGTTCCTGGTACATTTCTGCCAGTATAATCATATCTTCATAGTGATAGTTAGGCAGATGATTTCCGTGGTGGTCTACGGAACCGCGCAAAATCGCATGAGCCAGGGGGTTCCCTTTTGTTTCCACTTCCCAGCCATTGTAAACAAACACATGAGGCAGCTGCGCGGCTTTTATGGAATTGAGCATTACCTTAAGATCCCCTGAAGTTGGATTCTTCATTCCCACGGGAACCTCCAGCCCGCTAACGGTAAGACGGTGCTGCTGGTTTTCAACTGACCTGGCTCCAATTGCTACATAGGCTAGTACATCTTCAAGGTAGGGGTAATTTCCCGGATAGAGCATTTCATCCGCTACGGATAGATGGGATTCCGAAAGAGCCCTGATGTGCATATGCCGAATGGCCTTCAGGCCTTTGGCCATATCGGGCTGCTTTTGATGATCGGGCTGATGAAGCATTCCTTTGTAGCCCTCTCCGGTTGTGCGGGGCTTGTTTGTATAGATCCTTGGAATTATAAGGATGGTATCTTTTACTTTTTCCTGGATCTTTGAAAGCCTGCTCACATACTCACACACTGCGTCTTCGTTATGTGCCGAACAGGGGCCGATTATTAAAATAAAACGGTCGTCGACTCCGGAGAAAATATCGGCAATTTCTTTGTCGCGGGCTTTTTTTATTGCCGCAAGTGCTGCCGGTAAAGATACCCCTTCAACTATCTCCTCTACTGAGGGTAATTTTTGTATATAGGTAAAACTCATTCTGTATCCTCGGATTTTTTATTATTTAAAATAATTTACTGCGTTTCTGAAAATAATCATTCCGTCACTTTCTTCGGGAACCGGTTTTCCTTCACGCTTGTACTGCTCTTTCAGCAGGGTCCAGTCATCACGCTGGGTAAAGAAAATGCCCCGTTCCGGATGGGGCATCATTCCCATAATCCTGCCCGTAGCGTCACAGAGAGAAGCTATGTCGTTTACGGAACCATTGGGATTATAGGGAAATTCTCCGCCTGCGGTCTCTCCTTCGGAATTGATATATCTCATGCTTACAAGGTTCTTTTCTTCGATGGTGTTTAATACTTTTTCCGGAGCGTAAAAATTACCTTCTCCGTGAGCTACGGGAATATGCAGGGAATCGATCCCTTTCGTAAAAATTGACGGTGAGTCCTTTTCAATTTTAAGGTCGACCCATCTGCACTGATATCGAAAGGTCTTATTGTGTTCAAGCGCGGCTTCCGCTTCTCCGGTAAATCCGTCCAGCGCGGGTATCACCCCGATATTGACCATTACCTGGAACCCGTTGCAGATACCAAGCATGAGCGTATCGCGCTCGGTAAAACGCTTCAGCTCATCAATAAGATTGATCTTTATTTTATTTGCAAGAGCCTTCCCGCTCCCGGTATCGTCTCCATAGGAAAAACCGCCGGGAAAAGCAAAGACCTGGTACTCGTCAAGCTGTCCGGGATTTTCTATGAGGTCATTAATATGGACAATCCGGGCCTCTGCCCCGGCCTTTTCAAAGGCATAGGATGTCTCATCATCACAATTTATTCCGTATCCCGTAAGAACGATAGTTCTTGGTTTAGCCATAGTTTGTTCCTTTTAAAAATATATTTTGCGAACAGGTTTCAATACCTCGCAGGTAGAGTATATACCACGATTCCTGCTGAATTATCAAGTTTTTGCGCCCGCCATATGAGCGGTACTCCTTCCAGAGGTGAAAATATTCTTGTTTCACGCCCTGGAAGGAGTACCGCTCATATGGCAAATACAGTTGTTCACTAGAAACCCAAATAAGCCCTTCTCTCCTTGAAAGCGCGGTTACGCAACCGCGCATACCTACCCGGAGAACCGCAATCTTCTAGAACTCCTTAAAAACCCCTTTATACTTCTCAAGCAGCGTATTCACATCTGTATTTACGATCTCATCTCCGTTTGTTCCCTTAACGGCAAGAATGCCGGAGCCGGTTACTTCGCCGAGCAAGCCAAAGGGCAGGCCGCTGAAGACCTGTTCAAAGCGGTCTTTTTTAGTATGGTCAACAGAGACCAGGAAACGGCCCTGGGATTCGGAAAAGAGAATGGTGTCGTTTCTTAAATTTTTAGCACCGGGTACAGCGGAAAGATCCACTGAAGCGCCAAGCATGCCGGCCATGGCCGACTTCGCAAGAGCGACACTTAAACCGCCCCGTTCAATACTAATGCAGGAAGCCAGGAGTTCTTCCTTCATGGCCTGTTCCACGGATCTATATAGTTTAGTAAAAGATTCAGTATCTACTTTAGGAATCGAATTGCCAATGAAAGCAGAACCCGATAATTTTTCTCCCATATAAGCAAGGTATTCACTGCCGCCTGTTTCATCAGCTGTTGTGCCGAGAACATAGACACAATCTCCCGTAAACTTAAAATCGATGGTCTGGCAGATATTAATATCCTCAATTACTCCAATAGAAGATACGAGCAAGGTGGGAGGGATTGAGATGAGAACTTCATTGAAGTTTTCATCGTAGCCTTTAAAATCATTGAACATGCTGTCTTTACCCGAAACAAAGGGCGTGCCGTAAGCAACGGCAAAATCATAACAGGCCCGGGCCGCTTCTTTTAACTGCCCCAGGCGCTCGGGATTATTTGAATCACACCAGCAAAAATTGTCCAGCAGGGCCATTTCATCCAGAGAGCCTCCGGCTGAGACCGCGTTTCTAATGGCTGTATCAATGGAACAGGCTGCCATCCAATACGTGTCGATATCGCTGTACGAAGGGTAGAGCCCCTGGGAAAGAACTGCTCCCTTTTGGGAATCAAGGACCGGTCGAATCACCGAGGCATTGCCGTTTACCTTCCCCTTACCCTGAACCGGTTTTATAACGGAATTGGCCTGAACTTCATGATCGTACTGAAACGTAATAAATTCAAAACTGGCGGTATTCTGCCTGGATATCATATCAAGAAAAACGGATGTCATTTCCGGTTCCGGGAATTCGGGATAATCATGAGATTGCCTGGTATAGGTAGTGCGAAGCTGCTTTACCGGGAGCCCTTCATGAAGAAAGGTCATGTCGAGATCAAAAATAACCTCTCCATTGTACCGGACTATTCCCCTGGTACCATCAGTAAACTTGCCAATCACCGCCGACTCAACTCCCCGTTTATTCATAAGGTCAATAAACGGCTGAACCGATTCATCAGGAACCGAAAGAGTCATCCGCTCCTGGGATTCACTTACCCATATTTGCCAGGGCGCAAGCCCGTGATATTTGAGCGGAATTGTTTCAAGATCTACTTCAAAACCGCCCGATTCACGAGCCATCTCCGCGACAGAACAGGAAAGTCCCCCGGCTCCATTGTCCGTAATAGAATGATAGAGCCCCATGTCGCGGGCTTCTTTTACCACTGCATCGGAAAGTTTTTTCTGGGTTATGGGATCGCCAATTTGAACTGCCGTAGCAGGGCTGCCGGAGTTCAGGGCCTCTGAAGAGAACGTAGCCCCGTGAATACCATCACGCCCCACTCTGCCGCCTATTATCACAACAGAGTCGCCGGGCATGGCCTTTTTACTTACCGCTGCTTTGCCGTTCACCGTCACCGGCAACAGTCCGATTGTTCCCACAAAAACAAGCGGCTTCCCTTTAAAACGTTCATCAAAATAGACAAAACCCTGGGGAGTGGGAATTCCCGAAGTATTGCCCCCAACATTAACGCCATGAATAACCCCTTCCATTATTCTCCGGGGAGACAAAAGCTTCGTGCTTTTTTCCGTATTCCGGTACAGGGGCCGCTCATCAAAGGGATCTGCAAAACAAAAACCGTAGCGGTTGGCAATTGGTTTGGATGCCATACCGAATCCAATGGCGTCCCTGTTTACTCCGACGATCCCCGTAATGGAACCGCCAAAGGGATCAAGGGCACTGGGACTGTTGTGAGTCTCAACTTTGTCCGCTATTATATAGTTTTCATCAAAAACAATGCCCCCGGCATTGTCCACAAATACGGAGACACAAAAGTCTTTATCACCTTTTTCACGCCGAATCCGGATCGTGGCTTCACGAATATATTGTTTGTAAATACCGCCTTTAATATCATCATCCATGTCCGCGGCGAATATAGTATGCTTGCAATGCTCACTCCAGGTCTGGGCAATGGATTCAAGCTCAATGTCCCTGGGATTTCTTTTTTCACGTTCAAGAAAGTAGTCTTTAATAACATGCATGGAAGGAAGATCCAGAGCCAGTGGACCTCTGCGGGAACCGTCATTGTCCGCAATACCTTCTTTTGCTATAACCATCAGTTCATCATCGGCTAATGCCAGGTTTACCTCATCAGCGGTGCCCCTGTCCATAATGTGAACAACGGGCAGCTCAGTTCCCATGCCGCCACGGCTCTTATATTCCTCTCCGGAAAGGATTGTTATTCGTTCAATTAGAGGATTATATAACTCTTTACCGATTTCTTCGGCATCTTCTTTTGAAAGATTTCCCTGAAGAAAATAGGTAACGGAAGAAAATACCGATTTTTCATGATCCAGTTCCATGTTAAGAAAATCGCCAATCGATTCTCGAACCGTATGTGCCACATTATCGGTAACTCCGGGAAGAAAACCAATCTCAATAGCAAAAGAATACTGCTCCGGGGCATAGGGCTTGTTCACCAGGAAGTCCTGGGTTACGGGCTGGCTCAGAACCTGCCCCAGCTGCTCTGCCTTCTCTCCCGGAATATCAATATATAGAAGATAATTGTCCGATGTATAGACCTCATGGGGCGAAAATCCGAGTTTTTGAAGTTTCTGTTTGATAACTTCCCCCCGGTAATCATCTGTTTTACAAAAAACCTCGATCCTGTGAGTTGCTTTTTCCATTGTTTATTCTCCCTTAGGGGATCAAATGTTATACGATATAAAATATTGTCTACAATTTTTTTTATTTAGATCCGAATCACCTTAAGAGTGCGGCCCCTGCGAAGCAGGGAAAAATAGATCAGAAACTAAATAGTGCGGCATATATAAGGTATATGAACCCGGAATGTAACCGATGCCCGGAGCAATACCTCCGCAGAACGTTCGGAACTCGCTCCGCTCAGACAGCCTCACAACCCGCAGAGGCATCGCTCCGGGCATCGGTTACATTCCGAATTACGTTTTTCGGTATATTGAGACACGACCGACCCTGTATAGCGGGTAAAAAATACGTCAGAAA
>JAAENB010000546.1 GCA_024224995.1 bacterium
ACCGCCCGCTTCGGCACAAAAGCGGGTTTCATCTCTTCGGCGGATTTGCCCGTAATCCCGGCTTTTGCCAGTTCCTTTCCATTAAGATAACATTTAAAGGCAGTAGACGTGTCTAAAAATTTAAACGCCAGGGGTTTTGAATACTTATTAAAATAAATAACCATCCGGTAACTGGCGAATCCCTCACCGGGCAGTTTTTCTCCTCCTGCCTTATGCCCGTTCCACACGCCGGGAACCTCAATATAGTTCTTTTCATGAGATTCCGCAGAGTTTTCAGACGACGCGCCCGGGTCCCGGAACTCCTTCCAGTAAAACTCCCACTCTCCCCTGAGTTTCACGGGCCCGTCCTTTTCCAGGTCCCACTGCCGCAGATCGAGCACACCCTTTTTTACCAGGGGCTGCTGTTTGCCCGAATACCCCGGAGAACAGGAGATCACTACCAGGCACAGCACTACGGCGCAGCAGGATGATATTTTTTGATACAAAAGAATCATTGCAGATAATACTCCGTTAGTATTATAGGGGAGGAGAAAGGGATTGTCTACATCTTTTATTCCCGGAACCCGGTCCGGTCTCAGAGGAACCGTCTCCTTCGGCGACGGAACCCGTACCGGTGTCAGAGGAACCGTCTTCTTCGGCGACGGAACCCGGTCCGGTCTCAGAGGAACGGGCTCCTTCGGCGACGGAACCCGGTCCGGTCTCAGAGGAACGCTTCCCGCCGACAGGACAAATTTTGTCGTAGAGCAACCAATTTTGTCAAGGATCGGCAACACTTTAGGAGAGTTTTACGACTAAATGATGTTGTGAATTAGAGCTGAATGCCCTCTTTTTACCCCGCCGACAGGGCAAATTTTGTCGCAGATCAACCAATTCAGTCGAGGACCTCTAGCGCTTTTAAAGAGTTTAGACTCAAAATAATGTCTTAAATTAGAGCAAAACACCCCTTTTTTAAAAAAAATTCAAAAAAATCAAAAAAAATTCGATTTTCTTTTCATCAAAAAAATTCTCATTCGTATTAATATATAAGGGGTTAAAAACTTTCTCAAAAAAGTTAAACCTCAAACTTTTCCGAAGGAGAAAAAAATGGGATACCCGGAGCGTAAAATCAAGCAGGGGGATACCTGTCATGTAACATCACAATGTCATGGAAAAAAGTATTTGCTGAAGTTACCAAAACACAAAAAGCTTTTTGAAGATATTCTGAACCAGGTTCTTGAAGATTACCCATGCGAAGTGATGGGCTACGTAATTTTAGACAGCCACTTTCACCTAATCATCCGTTCAGTAGAAAAAGGTCCCACGATATCAGAATTTATGCAGGTTTTCAAATCAGTATTTGCGCGTGCATACAATAAAAGCTGCAACCGGAGTGGCGCGTTCTGGCAGAAACGTTTTTCTGATGTGATCGTTGAAGCTCAGTCCGATTCGAAGCGCTATTTCAAACGGATTTTGTGGTATCTTGCCTTTAACCCAATACGTGCATTTATGGAAAAAAATCCCAGGGACTATAAATACAGCAGCATTAATGCCTACTTAAATAAAAACTACGAGCCCAGGGTGCCAATCACCTATCATGAGATTTACCTGGAGCTTGGCAATACCTTTGAAGAACGACGTGAACGATTGTTGGACTACGAAGAGATCTACAAAGGCATTTTGCTCAAGAAGTATAAGATTGAAGTTCAATACTAGAATTCTACCGAACTCATAACCCATAAACGTTCCCCTATCTCTACGGGATACCTGCGCCCTTGTTCAAGCATTTCGGCTCCGCTCAGTGACCTACCAGCTCCCTCTGCGGCGAAACCCGGTCCGGTCTCAGAGGAACGAGCTCTTTCTGCGGCGGAACCCGTACCGGTGTCAGAGGAACCGACTCCTTCGGCGACGGAACCCGTACCGGTGTCAGAGGAACCGTCTCCTTCGGCGACGGAACCCGTACCGGTGTCAGAGGAACGGGCTCTTTCGGCGACGGAACCCGTA
>JAAENB010000547.1 GCA_024224995.1 bacterium
GTCACATAGGCCTGTGGATTAAATTCCGGTGTTAAAACGACCAGTGTTATTATTGCTCCAATTCCAAGAATGAGAATATACAATCCGCTTCCAAAAGCGCAAACCCAGGCCCACCTTTTGGACTTCTTCAAGCCCCTTGCGGCATATACTGTTAAGATACCGGCAAATAACACCGCAATGCCTGTTGCTGCAAACATGAACAGAAAAGTATACAGATCATCTCCCGATAACTTGCCTGCGTAATATTCCCGCATAACAAAAGGTGCTGCTGCATTATGCGCAATGCCAAGCAGCACAAACAAAACCCCCATAACAAGAGTCCATTTGCTTACAAAATTCTTTTTATTCATTGATTTGCCCCCAAATAAATAATTACTACACATTAAACATCGTATTATACTATCTAATATACATCAATTTCACAAAAAGTCAAGGATTTTTCTAAAATAAGTTGATAAAATTCTCTTTTGGCGCTATGGTTTCTATTATATGAAGTGCGGGTATAACAAGGAGGCAAAAGATGGGTCAGGACGATAACAAACAGTTAAAAGTGGCTGTTATTGGAGGGGGCGGAGCCGGCATGGCCGCGTCATATATACTTCAGCAAAAACATGATGTGACATTATTTGAGAAAAATCCGGAGATAGGCGGAAATGTCATCCCCATTCCGGTTGAAGACGGAAAATATCTGGATGTTGGTTTTGGCGTCTTTAATCCCGCCAGTTATCCAAACCTGAAAAAGTTTTTGGATATCTTACAGGTTCCTCACACCCATACAATGCTGACATTGAATACCTATGATCACTCTTTTAAGAACAAATTATCCAGCGACTTGCAATGGTATAATTTTTTTCTCAAGATAGGCGATATTTTCAAGATGTTTATCTACATGAGATATCTTTTTAAAATCACCAAAACAGTATTGCGGTCAAAAGACAAAGAATACGATACACTAAGCACTAGAGATTTTTTTAAACGGCATCAATATTCCGATAATTTTATATATTATTTTTTTCTGCCCTTGTCGGTAATGTTCTGGCCTTTATGCTGCACAAACCCGCTGGACCTTCCCATCAAGGGAATATTATTGTCGGTTAATTATCACAACGCGTATAATCCACTCTCATTTTTGACCTGGCGAACCGTCAGGGGAAGCGGGATGGAATATATCAATGGATTCAAAAAATCATTTAACGGAAAAATTATTTGTAACTCAAAAATCAAAACAATTAAAAGAAAGAACAAAAATCAAAAAATTGTGATAGTCATGAGCGATTCAACAGAGCATGTTTTCGACAGGCTGGTAATGGCAACCCCGGCGGACACGGCGCTGCAATTGCTGGAAAAACCAACGGAAAAGGAGAAATCTATTCTTGGTTCATTGCGATATGATAATTATCCTTTTATTGTCCATACCTATGACGCTTTTTTTAAAGAAAAAGCCATCTGTCATGTATTTATAGATACAATAGAGAACAATTGTTCCGGTTCCCTGAATATGGATTTAAGCAGGTACAAAAAACTAAAGACTAAAAAAACCTATTACTGGACGTCAAACAAAATGTTCGATATCCCGGATTCTCATATTGTTTATAAAACTTCCGTGAGAATGCCCCTGTTTACTTCTGAGTCTTTAAAAAAGCAATCGCTATATTCTTCATTGAACGGCGAGCTTAATACATATTATTGCGGGAATTATTTTTTGTATGGGAGGCATGAATGCGCGATTAAATCAGCTATGGCCGTAGGAAAGGAGTTTGGGCTGAGCCTTTTATAAAACAAACTGTATACCTGTTTTATGGAGTCAATTCTTTACTGAGAACACGAAGCGCGTATAATTTTCAAATCGTGGAAATCATGAGCCTGGCAGCAATATCTGTGAGTAGTATTTTCTCATTTTAACGAGGGGCTGGAAGCCCCACGCTATGAGAAATTCCAATCTCCCTGGGAAACTAATTCATAAAAGGGCTGGTTTCCGGGAAGAGATATCTTCAAACATCACAATAGAGCGCCTCCCTATGATATTTACCAAATACAGAGGTTAGATTTAAACAATCAATCCAATCTTATTTTAATTTGAATATTTTGATTGAAAAGATTATGCAGTATTTTAAACTGAAAGAGCTTTACTTCGCGTTTTTTTTAAAGCCATTGACAGAAAACCGGATTGTTTTCTAATTGACGTATACTGGTACATACAGGAATAATATTATGAATCCCCATATCTCTTTATACACTAAAGATACCGTCAATACACTTGAATGGCCAAATAATAAAGAAGGAGTTTATGCCGAAAACTACCTCACTCCTCTTATTAAGAACGGGATCAGGCCATATATTGAAAATATTGATGCTGAGCTTTTTGTTCTAAAAGTTGACGATAAGATACTTCCTCTTACTCTCATAGATAAACAATATAAAAACGCGCTCTTCGCGTCTCCCTATACTCATTATTTAACCTTTACCCTTGAAGAACTTTCCGAGATAAATAATTTTTTCCTTGAAACGATTTTCCGGTTCCTTATTCTTATAATGGGTCCGCTCTTCAAAGCCTGCAAATTCAACAAGGTCATTTACGTAAATAACTGGCTTTTCTCTACAACGGTTTATCCCGGGTTATCATCTCACCAGGTTTCCGGTATACGAAAATTCCTGGTAGAAAAGTTTCCGGACCATTGTATCATCTTCAGAACTGTTGATGATATTCTGGGTGATGAGTTTATGAATTTTTTTGAAAAAGATAATTTCAAACTGGTTTATTCCAGGCCCACGTATCACCTTAATCCTTTTGTTGAAAAATACCGGCGGTCAAAGAATCTCAGGTCGGATATTAACAAATTGAAAAAAACCGATTATTCCGTCATTACCGCGAAAGAGATGACAGAGGATGATATTCCACGGCTGCAGGAACTCTATCAAATGCTGTATGTTGATAAATACTCCCGGTATAACCCTATATATACGGAAAAATTTTTCCAACTCGCGTTAAGGGGAGCGGGAATTGAACTGCTTGGATTAAAAAAAGACGGAAGAATTGACGGCTTTCTCGGCTTTTACGGCAACGATAAAATATTGACTGCCCCCCTGCTGGGGTATGACATGAACCTCCCGAGAGAATTAAATCTCTATAGGATCCTTGTCGCGTCTCTCTTCCTTCGGGGGCAGGAAAACGGGCAGATTATTAATTTCAGTGCCGGAGTTGGCCGATTTAAAATGCTCCGGGGATGTGAGAATCGCATGGAATACATTGCTGTATACGACAAGCATCTTCCGCGTAATAGAAGAATTCCCTGGGCCATATTAAAATTCCTTAACCGGATTGTTGTTCCTCTCATGAAAGAGCTTAAGATGTAATTGAAGACCGGTATTAACCTGTTTTGATACTAAAAAAGAGCTTGACTATGTTTATTTGTATTGATCTTATATTAATATACTATAGACAGGGAGGCCGGTCATGAAAAAAGTTATTCTTTTAATTCCATTAGTAATAATAGCGTTCCTCATTGTTTCCATTTCGTATTATAACAATATAGAAATTGGAAATCCGTCATTCGCGGGTAATTGTTTTGGTTCCGATGTTCAGGAACAATGCTGTCCAATGGCATGCAAGGCTGAAAAAGACGGCAACCGGGACAAGGCGAACAAGATACTGAGAAACTGCATGGCATCAGTTTTGGAATGCGGCAGCAGCAAAACAGACTCCGCAAATGTTTTTAGCAATTGTAATTGCAATTAAACGTTTATTCCAGCAAGTCTGTTTTTTTCCGGGCGCCATTATAGCCAAGACGATGTGCCTCTTGAAAATCCTTTAAAGCCAGATCCTTTTGGCTGTTCTTGAGGTACGCGATTCCCCGATTATAATAAGCCGGAGAGTATTCCGGGTTAATTTCAATTGACCTGGTGAAATCACCGGCAGCTTTTATATTGTGATGAAGATTCATATGGGCAACGCCGCGATTATAAAACGCAGCAGCGTCCTCCCCTTCTCTTTCAATTGACCTGGTAAAATCACTAATGGCTTCTTTAAAGTTACCATCCTTTGTTGATTCAATTCCCGTATTAAGATGATTCTTATAATCTTTCTGTTCCTGGTTATAGTAATATATATACGCAGCTATGCCAATTGCCATTAATGCAGATAATAGTGTAATAGTTTTTATATTCATCGTTTTACCTTCTATATAATAAAGTATCATAACGTTTACTGCCGAAAAGGGGGAAGCCCCTTTTCGGCAGAGATTAATCAGTCTTGCCAGCTTCCCGGTTCCAGTGTGTAGTTGTCATCTTCAGGTGTTGGGGTGTCAATTCCCGTATAAATGCTGTACCTGCTTATTGATGAATTATAGTAATTCATATTCGACTGAATGTCGGCGTCAGAAGAACTGGCGGAAAAACCTTCGGCAGGTGGTGGAAAGGCATACTGCCAGAGATACCAGAGTCTGCCGTTTACATGACGGTGAGCAAGATAATTGTTATCAAGTTCACTTCCCGGCAGCCATGAAGATTTAAGATAGAGTATATCGGCAATATCTCTCAAATCCATGACGGTATCACCTAAACGGTTTCCCAGGAATACATTTTTATCAGATGCTCCCGATACATCATAATAAGCCACCACAAAGGATATTCCATTTTGATTATCGGAATAATCAAGGATGTCTTCAATAATTTTGACTGCCATTGCACCGGTGCTGTCACTGTTTGCACCCAGGTTTACCGCGGCAGGATGATTATGGGACCAGCTATTTTGAAGACTGCCGGGCCGAAAGTACGGATCAACGAGAACCAATCTTTTAGGAAACAGCGCGGAAGAAATATTCCCCAACCGGTGCTGCTCTTTAAGACAATAGCTTATACCCGCTGCCATTTGACTGCCCAATGAATGCCCAAAGAGTCTCAATTCACTGTTGGCGGCACCGGAACAGGCAGATACGATTATATCGGAAAAAATAACACTCATTGGCCGGGTTGGCGAATTAGTTGTTACCAGGGTATTAGCGCTTGTCCAGCTTGAACCGCTCCACTTGCGCACAGCGTACTCCATACCGCCTTTTCCATTGGTGGACCAGATCTTTGCTTCGGCTTTTTGCGGTTTTGAAAGATTCGCGTAGTCATCATCAGCCAATTGATTCCAATAGACCGCGCCAAAGTTCCATGCTTTTCCCTCATAATTTTCCCATGGGTTTTTCCAGATAGAAACAAGATCCATCTCATCACCGGAGTAATACATTTCCGTACTATGAAAAAAGCTTTCCCGTCGATAATCCCGCAAATTGCCGTTTTGATAATTTACACTGGTTTTTCCCCAACCATGTGAATAGATTATTGTAGGTCTGCTGGGATTATAATACTCAGAAGGGAGTTCTCTACCGGGAACATACTTCACTGCCATGGAGCCGTTCTTAAACCAGTACAGTCCATAATCAATGTCAATGGTTTTGAATTCCCAGGAACAGCTCTCTTCACTCAATGAATTACCATCGGTATCTTTAATAGCGCTGCTTAATTCAACAGAGTATTCATAGTTGGGTTTAAGGCCGTTCCAGTTGGGATTATCCCAATCAAAGGTTCCGTTTGGATTAGCGTAAAATTCCACGGAGGGTTTAAAAACAATCCGGGAATTGGAAACAACTTCAACAGTACCGCTTATTTCATTATAGTTGTTTTCACTGTTATCAGTCATGTTCAGTCTTTTCACCACAATAGTATCCGAAGTGATGGAACTTAAGCGAATACTTTTATTAAAATTTATCACAATATAACTGTGAATTTCCACGTCTTCATCGGTATGATTGTCGGAAAAGGCTGAATCATAGCTGCTGTAGTCTTTATCAAAGGTACCCTTATCATAATAATGAGATGCCACCTTAAAATCGGATGTGGTGCTCACGTCTACGGTAAGAGATTTACTACCGCTGGAGGACCAATTACCTGAAGCGTCTACTGCCTGAACATATAGAGTGTATGTTCCGTTTTCCAGGTCTTCCGCGGGCCGGTAACTTGTTGCTGTTGTAACAGTCCAGTTTCCCGAAGCGGTAAAGCTATAGCGGTACTGCACGGCATCAGCGGGTTCATTCCAGGACCACTCCGGCCTCGCGTCATTGTCATAAACAATACCGGACACCGTGGGCGCGTTGGGCGGAGTTACATCATTTTCAACACCCGTTCCCACAAGATTTAAAATATAGGTTCCTTCATTGGCATCATTACTATTGATCGTAAGTGACGCGGAAAGACTGCCTGTTGCTGACGGAGTAAAAGCCAGGTAAAACACAGCATCATTTCCCGCGTAAATAGTATATGAACTTGAAGCGGAAAGATTAAAATTGGTATTGTTCGACAGCGATATACCGGAAACCGTGAGCGTGGCGCTGCCCGTATTCCTGATAGTAAAGGGAATACTCACCCCAGCCTCCCCCTCATTTACCGATCCAAAATTATATTGAGAACCACTGGGACAGGAATTCCCCTGGGCAAGGTCTATCTCAGGTGATGAGGTATTAATAACAACAGTTATTACAGCGGCATTGCCGGACATAGTACCTGCCCCGTCACTTTGCCGGGCAGTAACCCGGTATGTCCCATCACCCGAAAGGGTTACCGGTCCACTGTAGCTGTTCCAGCTGCTGCCGTTATTTAAAGAATACTCAATAACAGGTTCCGATCCTGAAACTGAAAAAGTTTGATCTGTATTAAACTCCCCGTCTGTTATTCCGCTGATGTCCGGAGGATCGGGACTATGGGGCGGCGGCGTATAGGCTAAGACCGAAACACCGGTACTTAAAACAAATAGGATTAAGCAGAATAATTTTTTTGCTCCTTTTTTCATAATAACCTCTCCTGAATAATATAAATATTTTTTTGTCTGTTTAATCATTTATATAGTCAGGAAAATGAGATGTCAAAATAAAAATACCGGCTGGACGGTTCCAAAGCAAAAAAGTTCGGAAAATGTCACATATGTGACATTCCAAGACGTTTTAAATATTAAAATGTGAGGGTGCCGCGGCTATTATAGGGTAAAATATCGACTATATCACCATAGGGTGAAATAATGGCTGAGTAACCGCAATTGACTACGGCAATAATCCATACCCTGTTTTCAATAGCGCGCAATACACAGGCGGCAAGATTTTGTAACGGTCCGGTGGTATCACCCAGCCATACATTATCTGAAAAGATAAACACCACGTCGGACCCGGCGGCTCTCTCTTTTATAATATGAGGAAATGTGGATTCAAAACAAATAGCCATACCGTAAAACAGACCGTTGTCGCTATTATTTATATTTTTTTTATACGGCGTATATTGGTTCTCACCAATAACCTTTTTAAAAAGGGGATAGAGGAAATCGACGGGACAATATTCCGCAAAGGGCAAAAGACCTTCTTTACGATAGATAGATTCCACGCTGCCGTCTGCCGCTTTAAACAAGGCGTTATAGTAATTTCGCTCATTAGCTCCTTTCTTGCTCCGGAAAAACTCCGGAGCTCCCGTGAGTATTGTTATACCCTGGTTTTGAGCAAACTCATTTAATTTTTTTGTATACGCACCCGGCAGCTGCGGATAAAAATTTACGGCTGTTTCCGGCCACAATACGATTTTTGTTTTTTCAGTAAGATTCTTTTTAGTCGCGCGAATATACTCATCTAAAATTTCACCGTAGTATTGCTTTTTCCATTTCTTTTCGCCCGCTATATTGAGCTGCACCAACAAGACTGTGCCCCTGCTTCGTAAGGATTGCTTATTTGAATCTTTCCCGTGATACGTATAATATGATATGATTCCATAGCCCGGTACAGCTGCCAAAATAGTTATTATCGCCATACATTTTACGGCAAAAGACTTTGTAAACAATGAACGCCGCAGCAAAAATTCACATAATAAATAGAGCAATATGTTTCCGGCAATAATGACAGCCCCAAAAAGATGTTCTCCAAGAATATCAATGAGCTGAATGAGCAGCGGTACCGTATAAAAGAATGAGGTAATACTGGTAACATTCAACATAGGAATATACATTCCCCGTATATATTCCATGAGAGACCAAACAAGGGGAACGGTTACCAGCAATATAAGATATCCCCCTGCCCCTCTTTTCTTTTTCTTAATGACATATGAGAAACAGAGAGAAAAGAGGCTTTGATACAGCGCAAAGAACAGCACAATGATTATAAGATATAATACTATTGAAAAAACAATAGAGAGTTTATAAATGCTAACGGCAGAATAGACAAACCAGTAATTGGCGACCCCATACGCCACTGTCCACTGCAGTAACGCGAAAAGAAATGCCTTTTTAAGCGAAACTCTTTGATATACAAAAAAGGAAGGAACTAAAAAGATAAATAGAAAAAAAGGCGTTAGAAATCCCGGACTCGAAAGAAAAAAAAGTATTGAGGCAGATAGTGTTAGAACCAGTGATTTTTTCAGGTGCATACTTGCTATTAATCCATGTATTAAATAATTTGCAAGAAAATTTTTTGCCGCAAGAATAAATAGCTTGAAAAATAACAGTGTTATGTTCAATATTGATTTAAAGAATCTTAATAAATTAATAAAAAGGAAAGAACATATCATGTCTGAATCCCCTCGTATATTAATAGAAGTAAAAGATCATATCGCATGGGTCTATCTCAATCGCCCTGAAAAACTCAATGGTCTGGATATGCCCATGTTCAAGCAAATGGTGGCAACAGCGAAGAAGATCCGCAAAGACAGGTCAATCCGGGCAGTTATATTATCGGGCAAGGGCGATTCATTTTGCGCGGGACTCGACTTTGGCGCGGTAAGCAAAGACCCCGGTATGGTGCCCAAACTTTTTCTCAAATGGCCCTGGACCCGCATGAATATGGCTCAAAGAATCGCCCACTGCTGGCGTGATTTACCAATACCGGTGATTTCCGTAATTCACGGAAACTGTTTTGGGGGCGGTATGCAGATTATTCTGGCTACGGATTACCGTATTGCCAAACCCGATGCCAATCTCTCCATTATGGAGATGAAATGGGGGCTTATTCCCGATATGAGCGGCATGGCTACCCTTTCGCGCTTAACCCGGGTTGATATTGCCCAGGAACTTACCATGACCGGCAGGCAATTCAGCGCTAAAGAAGGATATGAATTTGGTTTAATAAGTAAACTCAGTAAAGATCCCATGAAGGAGGCCGAAGAGCTGGCCCGGACTGTTGTTGAAAAATCACCCGATGCCATAGCCGCGTCCAAATATCTTTTAAAGAAAACCTGGAAGGCCGACACAAGAAGAGCGCTGCTCTGGGAGCGATGGGTCCAGATGAGACTGCTGGGCCGTAAAAATCAGAAAATTGCCATGAAGAACGGGCTCGCGAAAGATAAAGAAGCAAAGCCCTTCTTAAATCGAACTTCTTTTAAGTAGTATATTGAAATTACTTTTTAGCGGAAGGTACGATTTTAACGGTTCCGTTTTGTTGACAATCTACCTTATTTACGGTTGATGATTCAGGTTTTACCTGATGTACAAAAAATTCATAATAATAATTCATATTGATTGGTTTAATGGATTTCAGTCTGCCAGTTCACGGCTTTTTAATAAAAACGACTGAACCGGCAGTTTTCATGAACAATTGCTTATAGTTCTTTGACTGAAACGGCACGAGGGCCCTTTTCGGATTGCTCGATCTCAAATTCAACTTGCGCGCCTTCGGCGAGGGTTTTATACCCTTCAGAGATAATACCTGTATGATGCACGAAGATATCTTCTCCCTGATCTCTCTGAATAAATCCGAATCCTTTGCTTTCGTTGAACCACTTTACAATTCCTTGTTCCATTTGTGTACTCCTATATTTAAATTTTAGACATAATAATACTATGCCGCATGATATAGGATCTTTAAATTGATGCCGTCTTTTGCTCGAAGTATTATTCCGGAAAAAAAATCGGGAGGTAAATTCAAAACTATACCGTAGATGCATAAAATTGTCACATCCTATTTCTGACATTATATATAGTGCCGGGTGTTTGTCAAGAATAAAAAAAAAATTAACGGATTTTATAACGAATTATTATGATATGATTTTGAATTGCAGACAAGCTCCGGAGAAATATTGTTCTCCCCTGAGATCTTTGTACCGGATAAACTTTTTTTTTAAACAAAAAAAAGTTCAGCACTTATCGACTTCAAAAAAGACTATATTAATAAAAATAATAATCTGTATGGAGGATCAACATGAATCAAAAAAAATTATCAAGGATGTTTTCAGTAAGATCACTGGTGGGGTGTATGATTGCGGCTCTGCTGGTAGTAGTGATGAGCGCCTGTGATGAGCCGGTCACCTGGGATCTTGTATATGGCGGAGATGCTGATGATATGGCATTTGAGGCGAAGCAGACCTCTGATGGCGGCTATATAATAGCCGGTTATGCCGAATCGTATGATTTCCTGGTGGTAAAGGTTGATGCCCTGGGAACGGAGGAGTGGAGCAAAACCTATGGGGGAAGCGAGTGGGACTTTGCCTACTCTATTGACCGGACCATTGATGGCGGGTATATTGTTGCCGGGGGAACCGAGTCATACGGAGCCGGAGATACGGATGCCTGGGTTATAAAACTTACGGCAGACGGAACGGAAGAGTGGAGTAAAACATACGGGGGTACAGGCGGGGATTACCTGTATTCTATCAGGCAAACGCCCGATGGCGGTTATATCGGTACAGGAATCTTTTCCGGCAGTGCCGGGTATGACTGTTGGATCGTGAAACTTGATGCAGCCGGAAATGAGGAGTGGAGCAAAACCTACGGGGGGAGCGGTATTGACGGAGGGCGGTCTATTGAGCCAACAATAGACGGCGGGTATATAGCCTCCGGTTATGTGACCGTGGAAGCAACCGGTACGCAGAAAATATGGGTTTTGAAGCTCGATGCTTCCGGAAATGATGTATGGAGTAAGTTACTCGGCGGAGAGGGTAGTGACTTCGGAATGGAGGCGCAGCAGGTTTTTGACGGAGGTTATATTGTTGGCGGAATGACCCTTGGCACGGATATGACTGGTTCCGACGGAATAATAATCAAGCTTGATCATCAGGGCAATGAAGTATGGAGTAAGCAGTATGGCGGGGAAGAGCGAGACCAGATTAATTCGATTAAGCCCACCGTTGATGGCGGGTATGTTGCCGCAGGCGGCTATGGAGAGGTGAATACCGACGTCTGGGTGTTCAAGCTGGATTACGCGGGCAACATGGTATGGGAACAAAAATACGACCGGGGCCCTTCGGACCTGGCATATTCCATAGACCTAACCTTTGACGGAGGGTATATCGTAGCGGGTATAAGCGACCCTGACGCAGAGATTACTCCTTTTAACTTTAACTGCTGGATTCTCAAGCTCAACAGTTCAGGAGAGCTCTAAAAAAATATATCTCAACTCAGGCGGTTTTCAGGCATTCCGATGCCGCCGCCGGGTTGAGATATCCTCAATCCCCGGCCCGGATCTGTTTTTTTTTCCGAATATAAAAAAAACTTGTTTTTTTAATGTAATTATTATATTTATTCATATAAATAGCACATCCGGAGGGTTAATTATGTGTAAAAAAAGATTATCTTTTAATATTCTTATTGGACTTGTCACGCTTATTTTTTCTACCGGTTTTATTTGTAATGATTCTAACTACCAGGTTCCTGCGGTTCAATTTATGAGCCCGGCCAATGGCGCGGTAATTCCCGCAGGGACAACCAGTGTAACCGTTCAGGGGAAAGTTATTGCCGGAGACAGCGCGGTTAGATATTTAAAATATGATGGCACAAAAATCTCTTTTGATAAAGATACCGGGGATTTCTCCTGTGAACTGCCTCTTACTACCGGCAGTACCTTTTCAAGCTATGACTTTGAACTTACCGATTCAAAGCTTTACACGAATATTGAACGCCTTTCATTGAGTATTGGGGATTCTTTAAATGCCAGTGATCCCACTGTCCTTGGTAACGCGGCCCGGATTTTCTTAAACGAAAATACTATGGATAAACTTGAGGTAGTGGGCGCGAGCTTTTGCAATACATGGAAAAATGACCTTATCTATGGCTGGAACGGATCATCATACAGCTCGCATGATGCCGGCAGTCCTTTTATAAATAACAGTCCCGTTCTTCCCATTCGGGAAGGAAGCGGTTTCCCCGGCGATATTATTATCGACCACGGAGATTATCAAGGCGGCGACAAGCAGGGCCTGGTCAATCTTGGAAACATGCAGCTCTCCATAGATATTCAAAACGGCAATAAAATTGCCGCGAATCTCAATATCACTCCGGAGGCATGGGTCGATCCCGGCAGCAGTAATAAAGCGGTATTTGTTCAGGGATACCATAAAGTAAATATTATCTGGGATGTAAAAACAGGGTTCTCCGTGAGCGGTACCGGTGTTTCGGTTACGGGCGGAGAAGTTACCTTACGGAAAGATAGTGACGGAAAGATTATTGCGACAATTAATTTTTCAAACAGTAGTGTCTCTGTATCGGGACTGCAAATTAAATATGGCACGGTCGCTGTGCCCGGTTTCCTTGAAGATTTCATTATGGATAAACTGGAAGACGCTATTTCGGGCTTACGTTTTGAGCTTCCTCTCATGAATATTGATGATATAGCCACTGCCTTTGAGGGAGCCGATATCATGGCATGGCCCATGAATTCAAATATTTTCACCTCTACGAGCGGCTCAATGCAGATAGATCTCGGCTTTGATGTGGCTCCTTCCGAGGGAGTGGCTGTTGTTGATCCCAACTTAACAAGCTTTTTCGCTACGCCAGGCGATCCTTTACCGGAAGCAGCTGTTACGGAAAACGAAAATCTGGTTGTGGCCATTAGCGATGATATGATCAACCAGCTTGCCTTTGGATTTTACCAGGCCGGTATTATGAATGATCTCGACATTACGGATCCAATAAAATCTCAGCTGCCGGAGAGCGGCAATGACGATATGTCGGCAACAGTTTCAATGACGAGTCCGCCTGTTTGCAGCCTCAGCAGTACTCCGGCCGATCCCAATACAACAGTGAGCGGAACCGTTTCCGGCGGCCGGGTTATTATAAAAAATATGGTCATTGAACTGAAAGACGCGGTTCTTTCAAAGGGGCTGACCAAAATGTCGGCACGCATTAGTGTCAACGCTAACGTCGCGTTAAAACTGAAGCTCAGTGACGATGGTACAAAAATTCAGGCATGCATTGACCCTGACGATAGTGTTTCCGATATAAAGGTTCTCTACAGCAGCATCTGGGGATCCTCCGCTGTTATTGACGGTCTCATTGGACTGGCAGGGGATGTTTCAACTGAATTAATTGACCGGGCATTACAGGAAATGATCACTGTGGAAATTCCTACTGTTGATTTATATGGTTCGACAATATCCATACGCTTGCTGGACACAGAACTGATGAATAACAGTATTGTAGCCCGGTTGTTATTACAGTAAATCCCCATTTAGAGTGAGGCTGGTTGTAAACGAAAGTTTATACCAGCCTTTTTGTTTTATGACGGCTCTCCATTAAATTTTTTAATAAAAAAACTAATTTTTAGTTGCACGATGCAGGGAACATCCGAAATATTGTACCCTCCCCTATTGATCTTGACTTAATTACGGAGGCTTGTAATGAAACTTTTTTTAAAACTTTTCTTCAGGATGATATCAATAATAGCTATTATGCTTACGGCCCTGGCATGTTCCGACAGCGGTTTTGATAATGATCCCCGTTCCGGAGACGGAGACTACCGGGCTCCCTGGAACAACACGCAGCTTCTGGGCACCGAGACCAATGATGAAACGCAGGATATTGCCGTAGACAGTAACGGTAATGTTTATGTTACGGGCTTTACGTCCGCGGCTCTCGACGGCAGCGAACACAAGGGGGCACAGGATATTTTTCTTACGAAGTACGACTCTTCGGGCAGCAAGCAATGGACACGGCAGACCGGTTCTTCGAATAATGATATTCCCTGTGCCATAGCAATAGACTCCAATGATAATATTTATATTACGGGTTATACCGATGGGGACATGGCAGGCAGCTCAGGCGGATATGACTCCTTCCTGGTTAAATATGATCCATCAGGTGAATTACAGTGGACCCGCCAGGACGGCACTTCGTACAGTGATTACCCCAAAGCCATTACTATTGACAGTATTAATAATATCTATATCTGCGGCTACACCACCGGTGCATTTTCGGGCTCAAATGACGATCATTACGGGGATATTTTCATAATAAAGTATGACTCCCTGGGAGGACGAGGTATTGGGCAGCAGTTAACCAACGCTACCAGGGAAACGGTTTTAGGTGCCGGTGTTGATAGTGAAGGGAATCTTTACATTACCGGGTACACCGGAGGAAGCCTTAAGAGCCAGCCCAACCAGGGTGGTAATGACATTTTCCTGGTGAAATATAATCCCTCACTGGAGTATCAATGGACCAGGCAGATCGGTACAGCCGATAATGAAGGGGGCTATGATTTAACGGTTTCGCCCAAAGATTCAATTTATATAAGCGGTTATATTGGTGAGTCCCTTGACGGTTCCGAAGACGCCGTACTCATCAAGTATTCATCGGAAGGTATTCTGCAATGGACCCGCCGGCTGGAGACTACTGCCGATGACGATGAAAGGGCTTTCGGTGTGGCTGCCGACAGTGACGATACGGTCTATATTACGGGCTATACTCACGGCTCCCTGGACTCCCACACCTCAGCGGGAGATTCCGATATATTCCTGGTCAGGTACAGCTCCCGGGGAGAAAAACTCTGGTCACGGCAGCTGGGCACCGATGCCCAAGACAGGGCTAACGATATTGCCCTTGATGACCGGGGAAACATCTTCATTACGGGATTCACCTACGGCAGCCTTGACGGGAATATAAAAACAGGAGACTCATCTAACAGCGACAGTTTCATCTGCGGATATGACTCCTCAGGGGAACTTCTATAACTCCTATAACACGGATACGTTTCCAATCACGATACATCCAGTACAACCATTGTGATATCATCATCAAAAGTTTTACCTCCCTTGAACGCTTCCAGCTCCTTCATCAGTTCACGGGAGAATTCCGCGGCAGTCTTACGGGCATTCTCCCGGATTACCATTTGAAACCGGTCATTTTCAAAAAGCTCGTTCGCGGGATTCGAACACTCGGTAATGCCGTCGGTATAAAAAATAACGCGGTCACCGGCATCCAGCTGAACCGTTTTTTCTTCAATTTTCATGTCACTATTCTCTAACCAGCCGAGAGCTGTTCCTTTTGTTTTAAGTTCCATAAATTCGCCGTTCTTTTCCCGGTACAGAAACTGCCGGTTATGTCCCGCGCTTGCGTAACGCATAACCCTTGTATTGCTGTCGATCATGGCGTAGAAAGCTGTCACAAAATTACTATTTACCGTATACCGCAGAATGACAGTATTGAGCAGGTAAAGAACTTCGTCCGGGCTCGTTCGCGTGCTAATGCCGGCAAGGGCCATTTTCGTTATGGTCGCCAGGAACGCGCTGTGAAGGCCGTGCCCCGAGACATCAGCGATAAAGATATCGATACAATCCCCGCGCTGTTCGATATTATAAAAGTCGCCGCCCACCTTGTCCATGGGGATGTAGACTGCATGGGCGTTATAGCCGGAGATCTCCGGCATCGATTCCGGGAGCAGCCGCTGCTGAAGCATACGTGCCACCTCCAGTTCGTCCTCAATCTCCCGGTTGCGGCGGCTGATGATCTGCTGGTATTCATAGTTCTTCAGGAGCGACGAGATCCGGGTCATAAGCTCAAGCGAGTTGAATGGTTTGTGCAAATAATCATCGGCGCCGAATTCCAGGCCCGTAACCTTATTGACCAGTTCCGTATCGGCAGTGAGCATAATAACGGGTGTGGTTTTGAGCACGTTGTCGCTTTTGATGATCGAGGTCATCTCAAAGCCGTTCATCACCGGCATCATAACGTCCGTAACAATGAGGTCGGGCCGGTGGCAGCGGGCGCGGCTGATCCCCTCGTCGCCGTTTTCCGCGAAAATTACCCGGTACTTTTTCTGCAGGAGGATCTTCAGGAAATTTCTCATATCCGCGTTGTCGTCAACAACCAGCAGCAGTTTTTCAGCATCACGAATTGAAAGATTTTCTTTCTTATTGCAGCGTGCTGAAATTCCATTGTCACTTTTTGATCCCGCCATTTCTTGAATTTCTATGGCACGGTAATCTCTCACAGAGTCATCAAGGCCAATGTTTTCGCCTATTTCAATATTTGCCTGGTTCTCGAAATGATTGCTGCCCTTTGGCAGGGTTATGGTGAACAGTGATCCGTGGTTTTCGGGAAACTCCGCCATATGCCGGCTCTCTACGGAGATGCTGCCATGATGCATTTCCACGAGTTCCTTGACGAGGGCCAGCCCAATGCCGGTACCATGATGCTTGCCGGCAGAGGCGGTACTTGCCTGGTTGAAACGTTCAAATATGGAACCAACGCTTTTCTCCGGAATTCCTTCACCCGTATCTTCCACGATTATTCGGCAATGATCGTTTTCCTCTGAAACGCTAATCGTTAATAGATCGCCGGTTTTCATAAATTTAAAAGCATTCGAGAAAAGGTTCATTAAAACTTTGTCGAATTTTTCCGGATCGAAGTAGAGCATGATTGAATCAGCGGAGGAATTGAACCGCATTTCGATATTTTGTGTTTCTCCAACTGCTTTTATATTGCTAAAGTAAGCGTGTACAAAAGAAACAATATCGGCCTCCAGCACCTTCATGGTCATCCTTCCGGCTTCAATCTTTGAAAAATCAAGGAGATTGTTTACCAGTTTAAACAGGCGGAGGGTGTTTCTGTGGAGGATTTCAAAAAAATCGGCGTCTACTTCCCTGCCGTAATCACCCTGAAGAACAGCCTCAATAGGGCCCAGCATAAGCGTAAGAGGAGTACGGATTTCGTGGGAGATATTGGAGAAAAACCGGGTCTTTGCCTCTTCCAGTGAGCGGCGTGCCTCTTCCGCGGCTTTTCGCTCTGAGATATCCCGTATCACCCCGAAAAATTCAACCTCACCTTCATTGTTCCTCACCATCCGCACCGTTTGACCTACCCAAACGGCGCTGCCATCATTTCCAACAAAAGGATATTCATGCTCGCTCAGCTCAATATTCTCCCAAACCTGTTCCCTGTATAATTCAAGCTCCTGTTCCCGGTAATCCGGGTGGATATAATGGAGATAGTGGGTATTGCGCATATCATCCCCGGAGCAGCCGGAGATACGGATTATTGAGGGGCTCATATATTTCAGATGCCCGCTAAGTTTACAAATGAAAACAGCGTCATTGATATTCTCCATTACCAGGCGGTAGCGCTCTTCGCTCTCACGCAGCGCTTTTTCAAAAAGTTTCCTGTTGCTTACGTCAATCCCAATGACACGAAAACCCATTGGATTTCCTGTACTGTCTGTTATCAGTGAAATGGTAGTTTCAAAATATCCCGGAGTACCATCCTTTCGTATAATCTCGTGATCAACCGATCCAAAGGAAATTTCTTTCAAAAAAACCCTGTGATATGTTTTAGAAACCTTATCTGCAATTTCAGCAGTCATTATTGTTTTATAATTCAATCCAATCAACTCACCACGGGTATAGCCGGTAAACAACTCAAGAACGTCGTTGCAAAAAGTAAAACTTCCCGTTAGATCTGCCTCGTAATATCCCACATTATTGGAGGTAAGCAGTGTCCGGTACTTTTCCTCGCTCCGGACACGTTCTTCTATTTCCAATTGAAGCCGGATTTTTTCCCTGAGATCAATGGCAATAATAACAACACCGATTGGGTCGCCGAATTTATCCCTGACTATTGATCCATGAATCTTAATGGGGATGGTTTCATCTTTTATTGTAGAAAATTCACAATCGGTTTCAAAGCTCAATAAATAATTATTTCTCATGGAATGAAATTCTTTAAAAACAGTTTCTTTGTTTTTTAGAATGTAAAAAAAAGATTTGTTCAATATGTCTTTTTCATCGACTCCCAGCAGCGCGACGACCTGGTGATTTATCTTTATGATGGTGCCGTCCGGATCAACGAGAAGAAAAAGATCCTTCATTTTTGACGCAATTTCATCTGCGGTAAAAGCCAGGTTGAGAGACATAAATTTATAGCGTGACATAGAGTACCATATACCGTAACCCCAGAATAATAAAAATACCGGTGCCAATGCCGGGACAATAAAAATATCCAACATCGGCAGCAGGATATCACTGGTAAACGCGAGAACAAGCGATAGAAATGTGGTAATGACCATTATTTTCGCCTGTTCTTTTTCCCGTTTGATAGTTGATCGTCTCCCCCAGAAGAGAAGAAGAAACAGGCCGCAAACCTCACATACGGTCTGATGTATTACAAATATCCAGAACCAGGGGGCGCCAATATCAGGAACCTCGGAAAAACCATAACCGACTTTGACAAAATCCATGGCATATACATAACCGGTGAATTCTTTAAGAGTAAAAATTATTCCCGGCGCGTATATGGCAATATATAGCCACTTCTTTTTAAATACCGAGTCTTTTTGTACCATGAGTAAAATCGCGTGAAGAATAAAACCGCTGAACATGCACCACCCAATGGAACTGATATTATACCAAATTTCAATCTCATCTCTTGATGTTGCCGAATGGAGGAACGCGAAGGAAAATCCCCAGATGGAAAAACATACGCACACTAACAGGAAAAGCCTGTATAACTTTGATTCCGGCTCCGGTTTACCGGCCGTATAGCCGTATATTCCTAAATATATGAAGATAAACGAGGAGATTAAATTTAATACTGATAAAGGATTCATGTATTATCCAATTGATACAGTTACTCAATAAAAGTATTATACTATATACTTTTTCTTAGTTCAAGCAAAAATAATGACACTTTGCTTTGCTGCTAAAAAATATTTCTTTTGCCTTTTCTTCCCATTCCGCAACCAGTTCTCTCACCCCTTCAATTATGTAACAGTCACCATAATTATTTTCATCCATAATTGGTAATATGATCTCCCATGCAGCAAGCAGCGGCTGTATATGGTAATCCATATTTCCTTATAACTTCCATATTTGCGCATCTTGTTACGTGAAATCTCATTTCGGTTTTATCATCTGCCTGTTAATCTTTTTTTGCGTATCTTGTTTAACATTATTAACATCAAAAAAAGAATTTACGTTAAATGACAAAGTGAATTCACGAGTCTACTTTAAAGATTCACTTTCATCAATGTTTTTTAATAATAACCTGGATTGTGGAGCCTTTCCCCGTGGGGAAGTTTTTTTTACTTATGGAGAACGTCCCCATTGTTTTCAAAATCAATATATGACAATCGAAGAAATATGAGGGATAGTGGATTCCATGCAGCAAGTGATCCGCTCAACGACGGGACCCGGCTTTAACGCTGGGTCACTGAGCGAAGTCGAAAAGATTTCCATCCGACCTGGAAATAATATACTACTGTTGTTAAAAAAACCGCCGCTATATTAAGAAGAAAA
This sequence comes from bacterium, assembly GCA_024224995.1. The sequence goes on from JAAENB010000547.1 coordinate 19,504, forward strand.
CCCATTAAGAATGTAATAAAAAATGTCGCCAAAAGACCCCGGTCTGCTCTTAGTCCCAGTACTTTAGCAGTACTTTCAACAGCCTCAATGGAAATCATCCCCAGGGGAATGCACGCGGCAGCGAATACTAAATTTAATATATATCCAATCCAGATCGATCGAAAAAAAATGTTGTTTTCGCTGTCCCGGTATTTTGAAAGAAAAATAACGGTGAGACCTGCGGCATACATGAAGATCACAACGATCATTACCGGAATATTATACCGCATACGAGCGGCGATGACAAAAGGAACATACGCGTTAAGCCAGCAAATAAAAGACCATAATAGAAAATAGATAAGCCTTTTGTTCCTGTTTTTCATGGGATTGTCTCCTGTTTCGAATTTGATACCTATAATATCGCCAGGGCGCGTGAAAAGAATATGAAGTTCCCGTGAATTTGGCAAGAACAGGGGGAGAGAGACACGCCTCTCCCCTACTCAATGTTATACTTTTTACTTTTCAGTTACCTTCCCACTATCCGGCATAGTAAGGTAGATATAATAATCCTTGAATATTTTCTTTTGATTAACTTTTTTAACAAGAGAATCAATTTTTTGTTTTAATTCCATTCCTTTTTTATCTTTTCTTACTGCCAGGCTCGCAGGGATTTGTCTCTGCGGATATTTTTTATAATAGATATCAGCAATTTTTAGTTTTTTCAATGTTGACATTGTTGAGGCTCTTTCAAACCAGAACGCATCTATCCTTCCACTTTTTAACATTTTCAAAAGGCTTTCTAATTCACCCACATAAAAATTTTCAATTGGAATGCCAAGCAATTGACTGGCAAAATTTTCATTACCACGAGGTATTCCTATTTTCAATTTCTTAATATTCTTATATTTACTTTTATCCGTTACATAAAGATCTGTTCTTGTCGCTATGTTAAAATCAATTTCTTGAGCGTAATTGTAGAATTCTTTAGTTTCCAGTTTATAGGGAGTATGACCAAGAAGATCCAGGTTGCCTCTTTCAAGTTCTTTTTTGCTTCTGTTATATGGCCTTATGGTAATATTAAATTTCAGATCAGAGATTGCTTCAATCTCTTTGAGCATTTTAACAGTATACCCTTTATTTTCATCAATAATCAAAGGCGGAAATGGCTCAAGCCCTACTTTGACTATATTAGAATCGTCCTTTTTAATATCTTCTCCGGCAGCCTCATTTTTTTCAACATTCGCTTCTTCTTTTGTACAGTTCAAGTTAAAGAATAATAATGATATTAATAAAATCCGGATCAACATTGTAATTTTTTTCATAATTTTTTTCATAACTTCCCCCTTAATTTCCCTCCTAAAAATATCATTTTTTTTAATCATTGTCAATGCAATTTATAACAGATGCCGACAAAAAAACTCCTGACCTGTTTTTTCACTTACGGCACTGGTGGTTCCATTGCCGGTCCGGAACAGGAAATTTTAACAGTAAAATCATTAATACTAATATAGTCTGATTTTACTGTTGAAAAGGGCAAATTTTTTTTATATTATTCAATTCTTTTAATAACAACCATGGTAACATCATCGTGGGTAATATAGTCACGTAATGAATTAATAATTTCCTGTTTTATTTTTTTCGGATGTTCTTCACCATTTTTCAAAAATACTTCCGTAAGTTTTTTAATCCCAAACATTTTAAGGCTCATATCCGGGGAACCTCTCGTGGCACTTTTATCCAATGCTTCGGTTATGCCGTCCGTAAAGAGAAGCAGCACGTCTCCCGTATCGAGTGTCATTGAGTTATCATTGAGGGTCCAGGAGATATCATCTATCACCCCAAGCCACATCCCCTTAGTTTCTATTGTTTCAATACTTTTGGTTTTGGATCGATAGAGAATAAGATCTTGATGCATCCCGGAAAATTGAAATAAACCATTTTCATGAGAGAGAAGAGCGGTAATGGTCATATATTTATCGTCCTGTAATAATTCAATATTCTTAGAAATTGTTTTGTTGATCATAGCCAGGAGCTTTGACGGAGTAATACCGGGTACTTCATTAACAATGAGATTGATAGAGGTTTGCACCATCATCATAATAAGCCCGGCTAACACCCCATGGCCGGAAACATCACCGATAATGATCCAGTCCCGCCCACCGGCGTGAATGATATCATAATAATCCCCGCCAACCTCATCCGCGGGGTCCATATAACAGGCGATTTCAAATCCATTCATACTGGGAGTATGCGGCAGCAGTACGGATTGTATTTTTTTTGCCAGCTGCATCTCCCCCCATAAAGCGTCCCGTGCTTCTTGAAGATGGACATTAAGCGCTTCCAGTTCATTATTGGATCTTTGCAGTTCGCTGGTCCTTTCTGCCACTTTCTTTTCCAGGTTTCTATTGAGCAATTCCAGTTTCTCTGCCAACTCCTTATTTTCTTTGCCGAATATTTCAACGTTTCTAAAGGTGTGCGAGAAAATTTTTGATAAAATATAGCTCTGGGCGAAGATAAAAGCGATAAGGGTGTAATGCTGAATATTGGCAGAATTAATTAATCCCTGGGAATGAAGAATATCATTCGCGGCACCCACAAAAGAAATAAAAAAGCCCACAAGAGAAACAACCGCTCCCTGTCTTTTACGGATTATTGCCAGCACAAGGGCACCTAATATGTTAAGAAAAGAAATGATGGCGATGATAAAATAATAGGGCATAATATATGTGTAATCTTTTGTGGGTAAGATTATTAATATTGATAAAAAGATTAAAGAGATACCCCAGATAATTTTTCTTATTATAGGAAAAAATTCTTTTTTAAACGTAAGGCTGATAAACGAATAAAATAAGGGGATAATAAAAAACACCATGGAATCTTCTAATTTATTCCTGAGTTCAAAGATAAACAGGTTTGGCGCGGAAAAAAATTCGGTAATAAATCTATAGTAGGCCATAAAAAAAAGTGAAATAGCAAGGCAGAAAAAACCAAAAAAAAGACTCGCCTTATCTTCACGGCGGTTAAGAAATAAACCGGTGTGATATAAAAACATTATCAAAAGAACACCCAGGGTCATGATGCTGAGAAACCGGTCTTTTTTATCTCCGCTTCGTAAGGATTCTTCCGTACCTAATATTAATTCATTTTTAAATCCGCCAATTCTGTGTTGAAAATTTGAGATATGTACGACAATATAATTGGTTTTCTCATAAGAATCAATTTTTTCCAGCCTGGGAATACATTGGCCTATCCCCCTGGTGCTGTCGGATGAAACAATGCCATTTTTCATAAGCGGAGGAATAGCATGGGATTCCGATGAAGGAATAAAATAAAGGGAATAGGCAGTACCTGCTTCGCTCATTTTAAGAGCAAGTTTTTGTTGTTTTTTAGTAGAAAGGCCGGTTATTCTCAGTATATACGTACAGTATCCAATACCGGGAAGCTTCATGGAATTCCAGAAGCCGGGAACCGCAGCAAAATGTTTTTTTTCTTCATTCTTTTCTTTATTTAATTCGTGCAGTGCTGTTGGGTTGATCAATTGTTTCCAATAAAATTGCCACTTCCCATTGAGCCTCATGGGACCGTCTTTTTGAAAGTCCCAGGTGGACAGATCGATAGTTCCATTTTCCGCGACAGGCATTTCTTTTGATCTTTGCTCTGAAGAACAGGCGGTCAGTACTATTAATATAAAAAAAAGACCACAGAGCCTTCTCAGGCTTTTTCTCATAATAACTCCGGAAATTTGCCTATTTAATGAAGTAAATAATATACTTGAATATGAAGAGATTGTCAAGGTTATTTGAATTTTAATTTTGAGCCCGGTCGTTGAGCGGAGTCGAAACGACCGGATTCACCGGAATTGAGTATCTTTTTCTCCACCCGCGAAAAGCGGGTGAAGATCGTTTGTTATTCGCAAATCCCGGCATCATCATTATTGGAAATTGTAACATACCCGGTCCAGCCCAGGGCTTGAAGGCCGGTTCGTAAACTTTCTGCTTCACAGGTGGGAAGAACAGCATTGTAAGTAATTTCAAGCCGCGATCCCAATGACTGTAAATTACTCAAGCCATCAAGGTCTGCGAGTCCCCTGTTACCGTCGATGGTCAGGTACCCGGTAATTGAGGTTATATTGCTCAAGCCGTCAAGGTTTACAAGGTTGTCCTGGTTGTATACGTTGCCGGTGGAATAATCGTAGGAGAGGCCTGTTATTACCAGGTTCCCTGTTATCGCAGTTAAACCGGAGAGGCCGTTAATGTTTTCCAAAGCGCTGTTGTCGCTGATTATCAAACTTCCCCCCAGAGAAGTTAAACTGCTCAAGCCATCAAGGTTTACAAGGTTCTCATGGCTGCCTATGTAGTTATGGCTGTTGTAATCGTAGTAGCGGCCTGCTATTACCAGGTCCCCTGTTATCGCGGTTACACCGGAGAGGCCGTCAAGGTTTGCCAGACTGCTGTTGCCGCTGATTGTTAAATCTCCCCCAAGGGAAGTTAAACTGCTCAAGCCGTTAATATTTGCCAGGCTGCTGTTTCCGCTGATCGTTAAATCTCCCGTCAGAGAAGTTAAACTGCTCAAGCCGTTAATACTTGCCAGGCTGCTGTTGCCGCTGATTGTCAAATATCCTCCCAGAGAAGTTAAACTGCCCAGGCCATCAATGTTTGCGAGTCTGTAGTTACCTTCTATATGCAGGTTCCCTGCCACTGATTCTAAGCTGCTCAAGCCATCAAGGTTTGTAAGGTTATACTGGGAGTACGAGTAGTGGTCATAGCGGCCTGTTATGCTCAGATTTCCGCCTACGGAAGTCAAACTGCTAAAACCGTTTATGCTTGTGAGAGCACCATTACCGCTTATAGTCATACTGCCGTCTACGGAAGCCAAACTGCTAAACCCGTCTATGCCGGCGAGAGCATAATTACCGCTTATACTCATACTGTCGACTACGGAAGTCAAACTGCTAAAACCGTCTATGCTTTTGAGAGCAGCATTACTGCTTATGGTTATGCTGCCGCCCACGGAAGTCAAGCCGTCGAAACCATTGATAATTGCCAGATCACTATTGTTTGATATCGTTATACTCCCTTCCACGGAACTTATGCAGCTCAGGCTATTAATAGTTTTGAGACCGGCATTAAGGGAGATAGTTATTGTTTTGACAGAAGTGAGCAAGCTTTTGAGGCCATCCAGATCCGTAAGAACGGAATTGCTGCTAATAGTCAAATCCCCGCCAATTGAGGTTAAACCGGAGAGACCGTCCAGGTTTCTTAAAGCATTCTTAGTAATAGTCAGATTCCCGCCGATGGAGCTTAAACTGCTCAAACCGTCCAGGTTTCTCAAAGCATTATCAGTAATAGTCAAATCCCCGCCAATGGAGGTTAAACTGCTCAAGCCGTCCAGGGTTTTCAGAACATTGTTATTATTTATAACCAGGCTGCCGCCCACGGAAGTGAGGCACTCCAGCCCTTCCAGCGCTCCAAAGGTTGAACCATCAATTGTCAGGTCGCCGGATACGCTTGAATAATCGTATAAAAATTCGATATCAGCTGCATCGTCAATACGAAAGCCGCCTTGCCAGACCTGTTCCGTGCATGTTACGGTAAGTTTAGCCGTATTACTGGTGATACCGGCATAGGTCGTTGTTATATAGGCGCTCCCGCCGCTAACGCCTGCAGCAAGACCCGGGTTTGCGGGATCGTCAATTGTAACGGCTCCTGAACCGGAAACGGTCCAGAGAGTCACTGCTGTTATATCCTTTTCCGTAGAGTCACTATAGACCATTTTGGCCGATAGCTGAACTGTTTCGTCAACCGCGAGAGACGCGGTCTCCGGTGTTACGACAATATAAGGGGTTTGATTTTCAGCAGGGTCATTGCCTGCCTCTTCATCGTCAGTGCAGGCACTGAACATGGCTGTGATAAAAAGCATGCTTATAAGCATAACAAAAGATGTAATTTTTCTACGTTGAAACATAATCTACTCCATTTTATTTACAATGTGACTGCCTCAGAGCTCTTTAAAAGAGCTCTGAGGTGCCAATCTAATAATGTCTTTATATGATGTTTATTCGCCAATAAATCCGTCCACATCCTCCTGTGTCCATACCGTACTGTCTGCAAACCGGATTTCTTCAGTTTGCCATTGTTTTACACTACCAAAGTAGTGACTAACAGTTATTTTATCAGTAGTGTTAGCAATTTCTATAACCAGGTAGTCACCACTCCTGCTTAGAATTACATCTGACGGTGAGATGCCA
>JAAENB010000548.1 GCA_024224995.1 bacterium
CGAACAATCTGCCGCCTTCTTGTGTGCAGCCGTCACAGTTAATATCAGCAGCGGTTAATTCCTTTTGCAGCATTTTAGACCATGAATCGGCAACCTTCTGCCGTTTGGAATTATCGTCCGCCTTTGTGGCGACAAACACCGGGCATTCACCGCAGTCGAGTCCGCAATAAGATAACATCGTATCCATAGAATTTCCTCCTAAAAATTAGTTTAAAGTTTGAACCTGTTTCCAACGTCTCCTGTAGGGGCGAGGCATGCCTCGCCCCTACAGGAGACGTTGGAGGATTAAAAGAATTATATCGAAAAACCTAATTAAGCTGAAAAATGTCCTCAAAAAATTCGTTGTTTAGCAGCTTATTGAGCCACAGGGTTTTTTCTTCCGGTTTATAAAAAGACTGTTCTCTATAAAGAGCGATATATTTTAAAAAGCTTTCGTCTTCGGAGCTGTTTATATTTTTTTGAACAATATCATTGATGCGGCAAAGAGCCTCTTTCGTATTCTGAGGCGCGTCGGGATTGACCCATTGAGAATTAATCATGTTTTTTACCTGGCGGGAACAGGAACAGGGATTGTCGGGGTTAACAAGACTGCATCTCCGGTTGATAAAATTATAGAGCCGTTCCCGGGAGCGGGAAAGGATTTTACGAAAGTTTGGTTTCGATATTTCAAGGATCTCGCTGCCAACGGTATCGGTAACATTAAAAATATCTCCCAGGATAACAACAAGGCGCTGTCTCCGGTCGAGGCAGAAAAGAAGCCCCGTTAAACAGCTGATTTTGGTCTCTTCCACGAGAATATTGAATTCGGGATTGGCTGTTTTTCGCGTGTCGGGAATATTGTCGAGCGTGGAAAAGTTTTCCGCCAGGAATTGGTCGTTTATGAGAACGGTCTCTTTTTTCTTTTTTTCCATGTTGATAATATGATTCGCGGCGATCCGGTATAACCATGTACGGAAAGCCGCTTTTTCCGGCTTATAAGTAGCTAACTTTGTAATCATTTTGATGAGAATTTCCTGGGTAATATCTTCAGCTTCATCATGATCGAATATCATTTTATAGGAAATATTATAGATCCATGCCTGGTGCCGCAGGATTAATCTTTCAAGATCCCGGCTGCTTCCGCCGAGAGCCAATGAGATCAGTTCAATATCTTTATCATTCTCTTCGATTTTTTCGATAAAAGGGTTATAAAAAGAATTATTCATTATAAGCTCCCGGAGTCCCTGTTTTAGCCTTTGTTACTTATACCAAAAATATAGCGGAGTGTGACAGTGGGTAAAGAAATTTTTTAAAATTTTAAATACCGGGGGTGTCATCGGCAAAAATATCATCATCATCTTCGTCATCCCCGGTATCGAATTGGGATAATTTTTCCTGCAGGACTTTTAATTTTAACAGTTTGTCGGCATAAGGTTCCAGTTTGATGCTTTTGGAAAAATCCCGGCCCGTAAATTCAAAAGAGTAAGAAAAACAGAGGGAAAAGTCTTTTATTTCACTAATTATATCAATTATTTTTTTATTTGCAATGGTATATTTATATATTTGTGATGAGTGCATGCTCCGCGCTGCCTGGTCATACGATGGGATTGTTGAATGTCCTATGCCCTTTTCGCTAATGGAAAAACCGGCGTCTACGGCATCATCGGAGAGAGCACGGGTATGGCCCAGCAGCGCGGTAGAGAGTTTTTTTCCAATGGAATAAAAGGAGTCGTTGACACCGGTTAAAGTATTCAAAAAGATCAACTTTTCTTTGTCCGGAGTTTTTTCCTGCAGCAGGGAAATGGGATAGGCTTTGTTCTCGAAATCCCGGATGGAGCGCCGTTTGGATTTAATGGCCTGGACTTCTTTAATAAATATGGCAGAGTCAAATATTTTAGCCACTCTGAATTCATTGTCAATTTTAAGGGTGGCGCCTTCAAGAAGAAAGGATTCGTAGGATTGAGCGAAAATATCGCACAGTACCCCGGCAAGTTCCGTGAGATTATTCTTTTTGGCATCCAGGATATTCATGCTCTTGTGATAATAATGAAATAACAGGTATTCCAATATGGTACCCGTGACATCGGGTAAAATTTCTTTGTTTATTTCAAGAGAATTTTGTATATCGCTTATAAAGGCGATTTCTTCTTCTATTCTATCAAGTTCACCGGTCATTTTTTCAAGATAGCTTTTTTTGCGGGCAGCCATTAATTGCAGCAAATTTGGGTCTGCCAGGTATTTTCCCTCTTCGATCTCATGTAAGGCAATATAGCTTCTCAGTTTTTCATCGGAAAAAGCAGATAAAAAAGCGGATTCAAAAAGAGGGATAATAAAGTTATTTTCAATTTCGCCCGATAGAAATTGGTTCAGCGCGGTAATGACTTTTTCAATGGTTTTAAGCTCTTTGGGATCGGTATAAACAATCCGTTTCATTGATTTTTCCGCCGCGTTGATTAGATCCGTTTTTGTTTTTTTGCTTCGGGTAATGGAAAGATAGTGCCCCAAAAAAGGAGATATTTTTTTGATCGCGTTCTGAGGCCGTTTATGGTTTATTAAAAAGTTTAAAATTGTTTCATCACTCGCAAGCCGTTCCATTTCCCCGATCAAATTGAATTCTCCGGGCGAGAGCACGTCCTCACCTTCTTCAGTGAGCCAGCCGCTGGTGTACATTTTGCGGAAGGCTTCACGGAGCAGTTCCTGCTGCATAACCAGGTTCTGAACAAACTGGTACACGGAACCGGAGGGGAAGAAAACAGACCCGTTATTGAGCAGGTTCCGGAGACTCCATGAGATTTTTTTGCTTTTCTTGTATTTGTTTTTAAAAAGACTTTTTATCCTGAAGTAGGAAAAAAGGTGCTTCAGGCCACGGGGCGGTTTTTCGCTGATAAGTGATTTATCGTACTTGCGTTTGTTCTGAGTAGGGACATCCTTTTGCTTCTTGTACAGTTTTTTCTGAAATTCCAGCTTTTTGTCATCCGAGGACATATCGGTAGTAAGTTTCTTTAATTTTTTCCGGATATCTACAATATGCCGGTAATCTTTACTGAATTTACCCAGGCTATTGGATTGTTCCTGTTCCCCCTTTGTTTGGGGGTTTTCCATGATATCTTTGAGCCGGTCATCATTATTCATGTTTTTTCCTGTTTAAATAGTACCTTAAAAACAGGGTGGGGTCAAATTTTTTTTCGGCGTGAGTCAGAGCTCTTTTAAAGAGCTCTGACTCACGCTGTATTTATCGGGCTGTAATTCCGTATACACTGTCGCCGGGGAGGAACTTTGTGGAAGTAACTGCTTGAAAACCGCTTTCCTTGAGCTGTGCTGCCAGATCCTTCAGTTCAGGAAGGGGGTAACAGCCTTTAATAGACCTGAGAGCCATATCCAGGTTCGCGGTGCCAAAGCTTGAACCATAGCCTGCAACGGAATTTACTATCGCAAGCGATCCCCCGGGAGCCAGCATTCCGCGGAGACTCCTGAAGAGCTCAGCCCGTTCATTGTTTGGGAAATAATAGATAATATTATACAGGGTAATAAAATCAAACTTCCCTTCGAAGTCTTTGGAAAAATTCCGGATATCGCCGCTTGTAATGGAAAAGTTTTCTTTAAGGCCCCAATGGGCAAGGTTTTGCCGCGCCTGTTCAGCAACAGACCTGTCTATATCTATCCCAATACCGCTTAACCAGGGGTTTGCTTCTGCAGCAAGTTTTATATTCAGTCCGGAGCCGCATCCCACGTCTAAGATGTTTTTTGGGCCTTTCCCCGCAACCAGACCGTTTATAAAATTCCGGTTAAATGGTTCAAAGACCTTCGCAAAAGCCGCAACCATGGGACCAATATACTCCAGGTAATTACCATTGGGAGCTCCCTTAAACCGTGAAGGAGCATGCTCATACACCGAATTATAATAAGTAACTCCCACACGAAGAAAAGCCTGAAACATCTCACTGCTCTTTCCGGAGAGCATCCGGGTGCGTTTCCCCCGAACCCTGTACAGGCCCTTTTTGCAGGAAAGTTCTCCAAGAGAGCACCCTACATCAAGAAGCGGTTCCAGAAGATCGGGCCGTTTAATGTCCAGTTTTTGAATAATTTCATCTTTTGAAGCAGGTTTTTTTAAAAGATCAATAAGCCCCGATTCCATGGCAGTATAGAGAAAATGCCACCTGATAAATTTCTGCCAGTCCTTTGTCATCCTCATCATATCAAAAAAATTGAATGCCTTAAACGCTGTAGTAATGTTTTTTAATTGAAGATTCATTGTATATCCTCCTTTTGAACAATGATTTAACAAAATAATAACAAAAAAAGAGTCAAAAGGCATTCGGTGTTATAACAGGGAAAGAGAAAAAGGTTTCCGGTTTATAAATCGGAAAATTTTTTTGGAAATCGGCTCCACCTCAGAGCTCTTTAGTAGTGCAGGCCCCCATGATGGCGTCTTAATATAAGGTATATCGACCCGGAATGTAAGCTATGGCCGGAGCAATGCCTCCGCAGAACGTTCGGAACTCGCTTCGCTCAAACAGACTCACAACCCGCAGAGGCATCGCTCCGGCCATAGATTACATTCCGAATTGCGTTTTTCGGTATATTAAGACACGACCGATCCTGTGTAGCGGGGAAAAAATACGTCAGAAACTTGATAGTATTGCGAACTGCATCTGGCCTGGAAGTATCCCCCTCTTCTAAATGTGAGGACTGTTTGAGCGGAGCGAGTTCCGCAGCATTTAGAAGAGGGGGATACTTCCAGGCCCGCTCACATGCACAATTTAAGGCGGGACCTCAGAGCTCTTTATAAGAGCTCTGAGGTCCCGCCCTTGCGAAAATCGGCAGGAGAGGAGCCGATGGATTTTTTAAAAGCCGTGTAAAAAGCGGTGTAGGAGTTGAATCCAACTGCATAGGCAATTGACAGGGTATTCCTCTGCGGATCTTTGATGAGGAGTTTTTTGGCTTCCGCGACGCGGTATTCGTTGATGTAATTGTTGAAGTTTTTGTTATAGTGCTCGTTGAGGAACTCCGAGAGCTGGTGGGGGGTAACGTCCAGAACCTGGCTGAGCCGGGACAGGGTCAGGTCTTCATCGCAATAGAAGTTTTCTTTTTCCATGAGCAGGATCAGCTTGTTCGCCAGGGTATCGATATCGATATTGGTTAAATATGACCGGGAAGAAGTTTTTTTGGGTGCCGGTTTTCCTGCGGAAAGAGTGGCATATTGAAACAGGTAGGGGTAGCGGTGATACAAAAGATATAACATTAAAAATGAAAAGCTTGTAACATAGTTCTGGAACAGCAGAAAGGGTTTCCATAAGGTGAGGATCGCCACTATCTTAAGAATGAATATGAAAATGGAACTTAACAAGAAGAGTTCAATTACCGCTATTCGTTTATGCAGAGGGTTTTCTTTTTTTATTCGTCTTTTTAATGCCAGTATTGATAAAACCCCGTATATTGAAAAATAACAGGCCAGGAGAATAAGCCCAATGCCGAAAATTTTCTGCTCACCCCTGGAATATTTTTCAATGTATTGGATCTTTTGTTCGGCATTTAGTGCGATATGAGGAATAAGGAGCAGGCCGCTAAGCAGGGCCGGCAGGAAATGGAGCCATTCCGGGCGGGAAATGGATTTTTTATTGTCCGTAATACTGAGAACGTGAAAATATATGAGGGGACCGCACAGGAATCCCAGTGGGATGTTGGTAAAATAGAGACCGGCTATTCCGGGATACTGATCCAGTATACCTGCTTCAATTAAAAAGACAAAAAGATGATTATAGCCCCCGACTAAAAAGTTAATGGCAAGGATTATATTGCGAAAATGCAGAGACTGCACCAGGAGTGCCGCCGCAAGCAGGACTATGATACCAACTGCGGAGAAATTTATTACTTCGTACGCTGTCATTGTCTAGAGCTCCATTACATTGTATCCTTTGTCCCTGAGGAACCGGATCTTTTTTGTTTCACCAACCAGTTCGGTTTCTTCAAGGAGTTTAAGCTCATTTGAGCTTGCCCGGATAAAAGCCAGGGCACGGTTCCCGTCTTTAAGACGGCCAATAACAATCCCTTTTTCCGGTACGCCGGACCTGTTATAGGTCATGGTGTATGCTTCAATAGTGAGAGAACCTTCGGCTTCCACAGTAAGCGCGGGCAGGGCGTGGGCGTCAATTTCCTGCTGTACCGGCAGGTCGCTGCGTTCTCCCCAGGGCCGCGCAGGCGGCTCTCCGCCATATATGCCCATTGATTCTTTGGTATTGAACCAGCCATTGGCAAGAACCAGTCTCTTTAATGAACGGTTTTGCCGGATATCGCGGGTCATGGCAACAATGGGGTGCATGGAATAATTGTTAAATGCCGCGCCAAAATAGGGCAGCCCCCCGGTAACGGTCATATCACGGCTGTCTTCTATGGAAAGGCCCAGTTCATTCATGGCCATCTGCACCATGCCGGGAAAGCAGCTGTACAGGTCAAAGGAGTCTATTTCAGCAAGGGTTAACCCGGCCTGTTCCAGGGAAAGCTCCGCTGCCCGGGCAATTGCCGGAGAATCGTAAAGCCGGGGCCGTTGTGATACATGGAAGATGTTATTCAGGTCGGCTCCTCCTATGGGGTAGACCCGTTTTTCCGGGGCAATGCCCAGTTTGTCTGCTACGGCTGTTGAGGTGATAATAAGAGCGGCAGAAAGATCAACCTGGTTGTTGGCGATCATTCTCAGGGTATAGGGATAGCTGATGAAGCGGTTTCCCGGTCCCGGTGTTGTTATTTCTTCAGCGGTGTATTCTTTTTTTTGCCATGCCAGGGGATTTTCCGATGCCTTGCGGGAGAAGCGTTCGAATAAGTCGCCCACGTACTCTTTATGTTCCCCAATACTCATGCCCGATTCCTTTCGAAGAGCTGTTTCAAATAGCGCGTATGGAACAACCGGAGATTGCAGGCCGTAGACGTTTTCCCGGTCATTTGATCCGGGCCGTTTGTCTCCATTGAGGTATGCCGGTTTTTCGGAACGGGGCCAGTTAAGGGCAATATCACCCTTTTGGGACCGCCGGAAAGAATATCCCGATTCGCCGCCGGTCATAAGTACGGCAGAGGCGCTGCCCAATGTTATGGCTTTTGCAGCCATGTTTACAAACATCTGCGGAGTATTGCCGCCTATTGTTGAATAATATTTTTCTTTTGGTTTTAATCCCAGTTTTTCCGAGAGCAGGGCCGGTACGTCCCTGTAGGACCAGCCGTTAATATTGGTGACATAGACCGTATCGATATAGTCGCTAAGGGAGGCAGCCCCTGAGTCTGCCATAGCCTGCCGGCAGGCTTCCAGCATGAGACCTGCCGGGTCCGGGGGTGATTCGGATTCCCTGGATTGGCTGTACTGGGCCGCGCCTATAATTACCGGGGTGTTTTTTCGCATGTTGCTTTATTTGTCGGCCTGAGTTTCCGTTTGAGAATTGTCCTGTTCGTCAACCTGGATATCGGCCTGAGTTTCTGTTTGATGGTCGTCCTGGGGGTCAACCTGGATATCGGGCTGAGTTTCTGTTTGAGAATCGTCCTGTTCGTCAACCTGGATATCGGGCTGAGTTTCTGTTTGAGAATCGTCCTGCGGGTCAACCTGGATATCGGGCTGTGCTTCTGTCTTGAGCTCGTTATGCTCTTCAGGGTGATAATCGTCCTGCGGGTTTATCTTCTCAATATCGGGCTGAGTTTCCGTTTGGGAATCGTCTTCCCGGTCAACCTGTATATCGGGCTGTGCTTCTGTTTGATGATCGTCCTGGGGGTCAACCTGGATATCGGGCTGTGCTTCTGTTTGAGAATCGTCTTGCAGTTCGTCCCGGGTTTCTATGCAGACCCCTGTCTCTTCTTCTGAGTTTTTTGTGGCGTTGATAAACATATCAACATAGCGGTATGCCTTAACGGATAATCCCTTAATATTCAGCCAGTCATCTTTAGTAAGCGGAGGATCTTCTGATATTTCCAGGAGCTTATGGTTGTTTAAAACCCAATATGGGGGAAAGTCGAGTTTTTGCGCTACCGCGTCCCTGGCATGGAAATAGTTTTTTAAAAATACCTGTTCAAGAGAACCAAGTTTTTTGGAGTTTTTAATAACCAGGTGCGGCTCTTTTTTTTCCTGGAACTTCACCTTTTCCAGTATCCTGTTTTTTTTATTAAAAAGATCAATCTCGCCCGATTGGACCAGGTCTTTATATATCTTATCCTTAATTTCAAGCAGGTATCTTACGTCTCCGGCAGCGTATTTGATCTGCCGTTCAGTCAAAGGCCGCCTGTTCCAGTTAGACTTTTGCTCCTGCTTGCTTTTTTCCACATCAATCTTTGTTGTACTGGTGATCATCTGTTTTAGTGACACGTCAGTATATTGAAGTATTTTCGCGCCAATCTGTATATCAAATATATTATTTAACTCATAATTATAGGTATACCGAAGAAGGCGCACGTCAAAATCAGCAGAATACATGATTTTCTGTATATATTTGTTCTCAAAGATCCACCTGATGCGGGAAATATCTTTAATTTCAACAGGATCTATTATGTAACAGTATTCTCCGTCAAAAAGCTGGATCAGGCAGAGATGAATGCCATACCGGTGCAGGTTTGATTCACCTTCAAAATCGAGCCCTATTTCAACAACTTCGTTTTCAATTAACGCGTCAACCAGGTAAGCCAGTTCTTCTTCGTTTGTTATTAGAACAATATCATTATCAATCATTATACTCCTTTATAAAATTTTCATACTCTCCAAGTCAATAAAAAGATTTGTAATAACTTAAAAAGTGCCATCACAGCGCTGGTATTCCGGGTACCGGTTTTTTAGTTGACTTTTTCCGGCTTTTTGTGTATCAATATTGGTTCAATCTCTTGAATATTATAAAATTATGAGGAAAATATAGAATGAAGGATCTGGTAGTAATCGGCGCGGGCCCCGGAGGGCTTACTGCCGCGATATATGGTAAACGTGCGGGGCTGGACCTGCTGGTAATAGAGAAACTTGCTCCCGGCGGACAGGTGGTTAATACATACGAAGTGGAGAATTATCCCGGTTTTGTTGATCCTGTTTCCGGCTGGGACCTGGTATCGAAAATGGAAGCCCAGGCCCGGAGACTGGAAGCTGAGATTACCAATGGTGATATCGTTTCTATTGAAAAGGATGGAGATAACAGCGGAAATGGTGCTTTTAAGCTTACCGGGAGCGATGGAAAAGTCATTGAAGCCCGGTCGGTAATTATTGCCACGGGAGCGGCTCACCGCAAGCTTGGTGTGTCCGGAGAAGATGAGTTTTCCGGCAGAGGAGTGTCGTACTGCGGTACCTGTGACGGCGCTTTTTTTAAAGAAAAGGTTATTGCCGTTGTTGGCGGCGGTGATACAGCTCTTGAAGAGGCCGATTTTTTAACCCGTTTTGGCGATAAGGTCTATATTATTCACCGGAGAGACCAGTTCCGGGGAGGGAAAGTACTACAGGAGCGTGTTTTAAAACATGAGAAAATAATTCCCGTTTATGATACGGTAGTAGATTCAATCAACGGCACTATGAAAGTTGAATCTCTTTCCTTGCGGAATAAAAAAACCGGTGAAGAATCGAAACTTGAGGTGGACGGAGTCTTTATTTTTGTTGGAGTGGTGGCCAATACCGGTTTCCTGCCGGAAGAGATCCTTAACAAAGACGGCAGGGTTATTGTTGATATAAATATGAGAACTTCTATAAAGGGGCTTTTTGCTATTGGAGACCTGAGAGTGGATTCTGTTATGCAGATAGTTACCGCGGCCGGAGATGCTGCTACTGCTGTGCAGCGGGCTTATGAGTATATCGCTGATTTGTCATAAAAAAAATATGAGGGGTTTTTTACATGATTAAGAAGATTGTTCCTGTTCTGGTTTTCCTGGCTGCTGTAGTTAGCGGCTGTGTTGGAGAGAAATACGCTGATGTTAAAGCACATATGAATCATATGATCACATTGCAGAATGAAATGCTGGCTGCTCTTGAAAAAGCAAAGGATTCAACCGATCCCAATGTTGTTTCCGGCGCAATGGATACGAATAAGGAAAAAATATTAAAACTGTTTGAAAAAGGGGGAGAGTATAACAAAAAGTACCCTGAATTAAAAGATAAGAAAAATCCCCCTCCCGAGCTTAAAGTTGAGTATGAAAAAATGGAGGAAATAGAGGTTAAAATGGCTGCTCTTGTCTCTGAAATTGTGAAAAATAACATGAAAAATCAGGCTGTATTAAACGTTTTACAAGAATAAGCGCCCGGCTTACAGGATTTGCTTGAAAAACTTTTCCAGGGCATTTTCCAGCTTTGATCTCAATTCTTTAATCCTCAATTCGTCAACTCGAAGGTATTCGTAGCTGAAATATGTATCGTTCAGGAACAGGGCTCGTGAAAGAGAGAGCCTGAGAATGGGAACTGCCCCTGTTCCGTATTTTCTTAGAATATAACCGTCCGAAGCAGAGTCGAAATGGGACCGGTTGACCCGGAACATGCCGGCAATGCTCTCTTCTTCGCGGGAAAATGTCTTTTTTAGCCCGTTTACAAGCTCTTTTATCATATTGTCCGGAGCAGTTACGATTTTTTGGCCCTCATATTCTATTCTGTTTTGCAGTGAGAAAACAGGCCGGGGTTTCCCGGGATCTGAGGAGTTCCTGCCGCCTACGGGCATCATGGTATGGCATTCAATTATGAGCTTTATCTCCCCGGTATCGATTATTTTTTGAATTGTTTCGTGAAAGGGGATATAATAGCGCTTCAACATGTTGGAAATAGCAATCTCATCAGGGAAAAAATCTTCCCGGAAAAGTGGTTTCCCAATAATAGAGCTGCTTTTAAGCGCCCCGTCCGGTTTTGCCGGCGGCAGGGAAAGATAATGACGGTCCATATCGACAAATAGACGGGAAATATGGGTGTCTATTCCGGCAGCAGCAATATCTCCTAAGGCAAAAAGCTCATTCGCGCAGGTATCGGACTCGATAAACACATCAAAATCATTCACCGCCTTATAAGGAGCCATTTCATCCGGGATTTTACTGCCGCCATGGGGGATGAGTATCAATACTGGAAATTTTTTTGCCATTTTCCAGTGGTAGCGATAAACTCCTGTTCTTGTCAAGCTCAAAAAATTGAATGAAGAGATGAGGAACTTTTAAATTTTTTTCCATTTGGAATTTAAGCTGTTATGCCGAAAAATAACTATAGAACCAGATATGTGAAAACAGCTTCTCGTGATGAGAAGGGAATTTTTAAATTTTTGAATATTCGGAGTTTTGTATGGATATAGCAACCGTAGGCGGTATTATAGCAGCTTTTGTCTTTCTTATTGCCGGTGTTCTTTTGGCTAACGGTAGTCTGCTCCTGTTTGTTGATCCGCCGTCGATTATGGTTACTGTGGGAGGTTCTGTGTCGGGGCTCCTGGCTTCCTATCCCCTTGATTATGTCCTGGGAATGGGGAAGATTATCCGCTTTGCTTTTTTTGCCCCGGAGCAGAACGCGAAGGAGATGATTATTACCCTGGTATCTTTTTCTGAAAAAGCACGGCGTGAAGGACTCCTGGCTCTTGAAGATGACCTGGATGAGCTTGATGATGAGTTTTTGAAAAAGGGGATACAGCTGGTTGTTGACGGAACTGACCCTGAACTGGTCCGCCGTATTATGGAAACGGAACTTGAATATATAATGGAACGGCACGATAAAGGGAAGAAGCTTTTTGAGGACTGGGCTTTATTCGCGCCGGCCTTTGGTATGATTGGAACTCTCATGGGACTTATTCTCATGATGGTTAACCTTGAAGATAAAGCCGCCATTGGTCCTGGTATGTCAACTGCTCTTATTACAACACTGTATGGAGCTATAATGGCAAACGCCATAATGACCCCGGTAGCCAATAAGCTGGAAGTGAGAGCCAATGAAGAGACCTTGATGAAGCTTATTATGATTGAAGGAACACTTTCAATCCAGGCAGGGGATAACCCCAGGATCGTTCGCGACAAACTGATCGCTTTCCTCGAGCCGGGCCAGAGAGACGAAATTACTCAGGAGGTTGGAGACTAATGGGGGTTCAAAAAAAGAAAAAATGTCCTGTAGGGGCTCCGGGCTGGATGGTCTCCTGGAGTGATATGACAACTCTTTTGCTTACCTTCTTTATTATTCTCATGAGCTTTGCCGAGATTGACGGAAAGGACTTTTACCTTGTTCTTTCCTCATTCCGGGGCTCCCTGGGGATGTTTCAGGGGGGGTATTCTCTTTCTGCCGGAAGACTGGAAGAATTGGGACAAAATATGATGAACCTTCCATCGGTTAAAATGGGAAGAGCGCTCTCGAAAAGCTTAAAAAATGCCGTATCAATCTTTAAGCCCGAGATCAGGTCAAAAAAAGTGCGCGTAACCGAGGATATACGCGGCCTGGTAATTACCCTGAGCGGGGACGCGTTTTTTGCCCCCGGCAGTGCCGTTCTTAAGGATGGTACCAGGGATATACTAAAAAAAATAGGAAACGTTGTTAACCGCGTCCCTAATTTCGTGAGAATAGAAGGCCATACCGACAGCAGGATAATCGATTCAAAGAATTACCCCACGAACTGGGAACTCTCTTCGGCCAGAAGCATTAATGTTCTCAGGTACATGACCGAAGAGGAGAAGGTTAATTCCAAAAAGCTGTCAACCGGAGCATTTGGTGAACAGAGACCGCTTGATGATAATAATACCCCGGAAGGAAGAGCCTATAACAGGCGTGTTGATATAGTCATATTACGGGATAAGATCTATGAAAAGTCGAAAAGTAAAAAGATAGAAAGACCGCTTCCCGATGAGGAGTGGAGATTGGAATGATTTTAAACGGAGTTATAAAACTGACAAATAATAAATTAATTGACATAAATTATTATGGTATAGTATTATGTCACATAACTGTGGATTAATTCTTTTTAATTGAGTATACTGAAAGTGGAAAAAGGCATTGCTGCCGCCATATGCGCGGCAGATAAGAATATAAACGAGCTTTAAGACAGGATAAATGATATGGGTGATGAAGAAAGAGATGACCTGATGGACGAAGAGGAGGAGGAAGCCGGTGATATAGAGGAGGCCGGCGGCAGTACCGAGCCCAACAAGATAGTTAGGATCTTGCTCTTTGTAGCCGGGGGAGTTCTTCTAATTGTTTTGGTCACGGGCATATCGTTCCTGGTTTCAAAAAAAGTGCAGGAAACAGGTTATGAGCGGAGTCAGGATATTGTGGCTGCTCCGCCGCCGCGTCCGTTGAGCGTGTACGATATTCCCGCTCTTTCGAAAACAACGGCAGATGAGGAGCCTCATTTTTTGAAGCTTCATATTTCTCTTGCCTATGAACAGAATATGCAGTTAAGCACGGAATTGGGCAACAGGAAGGATGAGATCCTGCATGTGATTAATGTACTTCTTCAAGGAAAGAAGTATGAAGATCTTGATTCCGTTGATGATACTGTCTCCCTCGTAGAGGAGATTAAGGCTCATATTAATAAAAGACTTATTGATGGGAAGATTAAGGATATTTATATTAAAGAATTTGTTGTTAATTAACAACGAGGTGACGTGGGGGTGAAACCCCACGCTATGAGAAGGGGGAAATGTAAGGTTGAAACCTTACATTTAAGACCTTCAAACTTCAAAATTTTTTGTGGAGGACCTTATGGGCGACGGTTCGTTGTCACAAGACGAAATAGATGCTCTATTGATGGGGGCGGATGATACTCTGACATCTCCGGCTCCCCCGGCAGCGATGGAAGCCGGGGGCGGGGGCGGAGCATTGTCTCCTGCTGAACAAAATAACCTTCGTGAGACTGTTAATACAGCCGCGAGTTCGGTAGCGTCTTCTCTGTCCGCGCTTTTTAGCGGAAAGAGCTTTACCATATCGAATGTGATGGTTGAGTTAAAGCCCCAGGAAGCCGTGCGATCGGACTTTCCGGCCCAGTACGTCCAGGTCACGATGGATTATAGCGGTGTTCTTAATGGAAAGAACCTGATAATTTTTAATCTTTCCGATGCCGGCTCTCTTTCGGCAGTAATGATGGGGAGCGAGCCCGGATCGGCTCCGGCTACGCTTGATGAGGCTCACCAGAGCACCATTCAGGAGCTGACGAACCAGTTCCTGGCAGCAATGGCAACCCAGTTTGGCAACAGGCTTGGCGGAGGAATTAATACCTCGCCAGCCACTGTTTCAATGGTGAACAACGCGGCTGAACTACAGCTTCCTTTTGGAGAGCTCATAAAAGTAACATATGATTTTGTTATTGATGGTGTTGTTAACTCGAAGTTCTTTCAAATAATGGACCTGGGAGTAGCTTCCGGTCTTTCGCGCGGCGGCGGCGGCGGCGGAATGCCGGCGGGGCAGTCGGCGGGCAGCCAGCCTCAGCAGATGGGACCGCAGGTGGGAATTAGCCCCGTAAAATTTCCTCCCCTGGATGAAGGCATGTCTCCGGCAGTAGGAGATATATCCCTGCTGCTTGATGTTCCCATGACGCTTACCGTGGAACTGGGAAGGACAAAACGCCTGGTGCAGGAGATCCTGGGCCTTGGAGAAGGGTCTATCATTGAACTGGACAAACTGGCCGGTGAACCGGTTGACCTGCTGGTAAACGGCAAGCTCATAGCAAAGGGAGAGGTTGTTGTTATTGATGAGAACTTTGGTGTCCGGGTAACCGACATTGTAAGTCCCGATGAACGGCTCACTTCGTTAAACGGGTAACATAAAACAACAGGGAAAAACGCGGTATAAAATTTTTATACCGCTGCTGTACGATGTGACATAACGCCAAAAAAGGTATAGAGAATATTGAAGAATAAACATATGAAAATTTCAACAGTGCTGCTGGCTGTTTTTTTTCTTTTAACGATAGTATCTCCCTTAGCGATTATCGGGCAGAGTGGGGATACTCCTGAGAAAAAAACCGAAAAACCGGCAGAACAGAAAACGGCTAAAGATTCTAAAGAATCAAAAAAAGATCCAAAAAAAGAAGAGGAAAAAGGGCTCTTCGGTAAGGAATATGATGAGGAAATGTTCAAGCCGAAAGTGGAAGAAGGGTCCTATGTATGGCTCGCGTTTAAAACGGTTCTGGTTCTTGGATCAATTGTGGGAGGATTCTATTATTTTTTCAGGTTCGCTACCAGGAAAGCGGGTATTCAGGTTCTGGGAGAAGATGTTATCCAGCTGCTTTCCGTTGTTCCAATAGGGCAGAATAAATTTTTACAGGTTGTGGACATTGCCGGAAAGATCATGGTCCTTGGAGTATCGGATAATAATATAAATTGCATCAGTGAAGTGACAGACAAAGATGAGATAGACAGGATCCGTCTTTTAAGTTCAAAGTCGATCCCGGTAAAAGGGGGATTCCAGGAGTATATGACCGGGCATATGGGCCGTTTATTCGACAAAGTCGCCGATTGGAAAGAGAGCAAATCCAAACCCAAAATCGGAGAAGAGATTATTGAGCCCGGAGTCGATTTGCGGTACTTGAAAGATCAGAAGGACAGGTTAAAAAATCTTAGCGGACTTGATGATGAATAAAAAGATATTGTTGATCGTGTTGGGTTGTATCCTGGCGGGAGCTGTGTTTTTTCCTGTTCTTTCTTTAGCCCAGGACGTAGGGGGGGTGAGAATGCCCATCCCCAAAATTACTTTTGATATTGAAGAAGCCGCAAAACCAAAAGACGTGGCGTTAAGTTTACAGATAATGTTCCTGTTGACTATTCTAACCATGGCGCCGTCAATAATGCTGATGATGACATCGTTTACCAGGGTTGTCATTGTGCTGGATTTTGTAAAAAGGGCTCTCTCTCTACAGCAGATGCCTCCCAACCAGGTTATTGTGGGACTGTCCCTCTTCCTGACTTTTTTTATAATGGCGCCTACGTTTTCCGAGATAAATGAAACAGCACTGCAGCCCTATATGAACGGGAAGCTTAATAATACCGAATTTTTCGACAAAGGGCTTGAGCCGCTGCGGGTATTTATGTTTAAGCAGACCAGGGAAAAGGATCTGGCTCTTTTTGTAAAACTGGCAAAGATAAAGAAACCAAAGAACCAGTCCGAAGTTCCTACGTATTGTCTCATCCCCGCGTTTATGATCAGTGAACTGAAAAGGGCCTTTGAGATAGGGGTATACCTGTTTTTGCCGTTTATTGTAATCGATATGATCGTGGCAAGTGCCTTAATGGCCATGGGGATGATTATGCTGCCGCCGGTAATGATCTCGCTGCCCTTTAAAATAATATTATTTGTACTGGTGGATGGATGGAATTTATTAACGTACCAGCTTGTCAAATCATTCGGCTGACGTGAGCCTCACCTCTCGCGGGGGTGGGGCCGGATTCAGAGAAGTTTTTTACTTATTTTATTTAGATCAAGA
Source organism: bacterium (assembly GCA_024224995.1). The sequence goes on from JAAENB010000548.1 coordinate 16,338, forward strand.
TTAGATGATTTTTAGAAGGAAAACAATATGACAGATTTATTAATTATCAAAGTGCTGCGGGAATCCTTAATGACGGTCCTCGTGGTTTCGGCTCCCATATTGGGAGTGGGGATGTTCGTTGGTCTTATTGTTTCCATTATTCAAACAACAACATCCATACAGGAACAGACATTAACCTTTGTACCAAAGATTATATCTATTTTCGCGGCCATAATGATTTTCGCGCCATGGATAATGCGGACACTGATTAATTATACGAATAATATTTTTGCGTTAATTGAAAGTATAAAATGAAGCTGCCGATGGACGCAGAATTTAAGTAATGGAGTATTTTGTATACCATTTCCAGGTGTTTTTGCTCATAATGATGCGCATGAATGCCATGATTTTTATCGCGCCATTTTACTCCAGCGGGGTAATACCCGCACGATTGAAGGCCATATTGTCATTTCTGCTGACCCTGGTAATTTTTCCGGCTGTGGCAGCCAAGGGGTATACAATCCCCGCAGCAATGGGAGACTATTATCTCCTGGTATTACAGGAAGTGGTCATTGGGATCTATATTGGTTTTTTGGTGTCCGTAATATTTTCGGCATTTCAACTATCAGGGCAATATTTTGCCGTACAGATTGGTTTTGGAATTAGTGAGGTTATGGACCCCGTAGCCCAGGTTTCCGTGCCCCTCATAGGGCAATTGAAAAATCTCATTGGCCTCCTGGTTTTTTTGGCTCTTGAAGGACATCATTTCCTGGTAGAGGCCGTATACCGGTCATATGAACTGGCGCCGGTGATGAGTATAACAAAATCAATGACCGGGGGCTTGCTGAAATACCTGACGTATTCTTTTAGCGGCATGTTTGTGGTAGCGTTTAAAATCGCTGTCCCAATTGTGGGCACGATATTTCTTATATCAGTAAGCATGGGGGTGCTGGCACGGGCGGCACCGCAAATGAATGTTATGATGCTGGGATTCCCGTTTAAAATAATTGTGGCATTCGGCATGCTGGTTGTGATGACTCCCATGGTGGTGAGAATTATGCAGGTCTCTCTTGAGAGAACCTTTCGATTTGTAACAAAAGTCCTGGTCAACTGGCCGGGAACTTAAAGGAAAGTTTGAAGTTTAAAGTTTGAGGTTTGAAGTTAAGAAAAGACTCCCAACTTGAAACTTCAAACTTGAAACTTTAAACTAATATTTATGACTGAGTTATTAAAAAAATATAACACCTGGGGCTATACCCCGGAACTGACGGGCTCGGAAGGGTTTCGCTTTGATCTCCAGCTTTTCGCGGCAGAGGATGAAGGGCGTACCGAAGAGCCAACAGAGAAGAAGATCCGTGAGGCCAGGGAAAAAGGACAGGTTGCCAAAACCCAGGAGATGCCCCAGGCATTAATAGTGATATTCGGGTTCCTGGTAGTTTTTATGTTTAGTTCATGGATCTATGATTCAATGGCTAAAGTATTGACATACTATTTTACATCATTTGCCGGGCTCAGGATCACTGAATCGACCTTTAGAAATGAATTGTTTGTGCTCATGATCGAGATTGGCAAAATACTGGCACCCATACTGGTGATAGTAACGATCGTGGGAATAGTGGGGAATGTGGCACAGGTCGGGTTCCAGATGACCTCCCATCCCTTAAAACTTGATTGGAGTAAAATAAAATTTGATCCCGCAACAATGGTAAAAAAGATTTTTTTCTCAAAACAGGTTGGCATGAATCTTTTTAAGTCTTTGTTTAAGGTGGTGGCAATTGGACTGGTATCGTATCTTATTATCTCTGCTGATATTGAAGACATACTAATGACACCGGATATAACGATAATGGCATCACTCAAATTGGTTTTAACAACAGGATTGAAGCTTATAATATGGACATCGGTTCTACTCCTGGTACTTTCCATACCTGATTATTATTTTCAAAGACAGGAGTTTATGGAATCGTTAAAGATGACCAAACAGGAAATAAAAGAAGAATTTAAAGAAACAATGGGAGATCCTCATCTCAGGGCCAGGCTGCGGGAGATGCAGCGCGAGATTGTAATGAAGAATATGATTAGTGAGGTTCCCAAAGCTGATGTTGTGGTAACCAATCCCACGCATTTTGCCATAGCGCTGCGCTACGAACGTGACACAATGGAAGCACCCCAGGTCACCGCCAGGGGGCTCGACAGTATGGCTCTGAGAATACGGCAAATTGCCAGGGATAATAAGGTTCCCATCATTGAGAACCGGCCCCTGGCTCAGGAAATGTATTATAGTCTTGAAGTCGGTGACGTAATCCCGGGGGAGCTTTTTTCTGCGGTCTCCGTTGTTTACGCAGAACTGTATAAGAAGAACCGCTACCAGGATGCGGGATAAAAGAAGGTTCCAGGTTCGAGGTTTTCGAACCTGGGACCAATAACGTTGCAACTTAATTAGGAAGGAGTCAAGAATGGCTGAACCAACCCAGGCACAAAGCCGGTTATCGATGATAACGAACAGCACCGCGTGGATGCAGAAAAGTGATATCCTGGTAGGGATTGGGGTTATTGCCGTAGTGGTAATGCTCATTATCCCCCTGCCTACTTTTTTGCTCGATTTTCTAATGGCAATCAGTGTAATGATAGGATTGCTCATTTTGATGATCGTAATGTTTGTGCACCGGTCTTTTGATTTTTCCATATTTCCTTCTTTGCTTCTTATAACAACGGTCTTTCGACTGGCCCTTAATGTCTCATCCACGAGATTGATATTATTGGATGGAGCAGCCTTTGACGGGAAAATTGTCCGTTCCTTCGGCAGCTTTGTTGTTGGGGGCAATTATGTAGTAGGTTTTATTGTCTTTATTATATTGGTGGCAGTACAGTTTATTGTTATTACCAAGGGTGCCACAAGGACTGCTGAAGTCGCGGCCCGTTTTACCCTGGATGCCATGCCCGGAAAGCAGATGAGTATCGATTCCGACCTGTCGAACGGTTTAATAACCGAAGAAGAGGGCAAGCAGCGAAGAGAGGATATCCGGAAGGAAGCGGATTTCTACGGATCTATGGATGGTGCATCCAAGTTTGTGCAGGGAGATGTTAAGGTTGGTATTGTTATCACCTTTATTAATATTATCGGCGGTTTTGTAGTGGGAATGGTAATGAGAGGGGAAACTTTTGATGTTGCCCTGAAAACCTATACCTTGCTGAGTATCGGGGACGGCCTGGTAAGCCAGATCCCGTCACTCCTCATAACAACAGCAACCGGTATTATTGTTACCAGGGCCGTATCCAATGAGAATATGGGAGACCAGCTTTCAGCACAGCTGGGATCGCAGCCCCGGGCTCTTTATATTACCGCAGGGGCTCTTGGACTTTCGGCAATTATTCCGGGTTTCCCGGCAATAACCATGATCATTCTTGCCCTGGGACTGGGGGGACTGGCATATGTTCTAACCCAATCACAGCAGGATAAACAGGTTCTTGCGGATCAGGAAGTGAAAGACGCGGCAATGAAGGAGCATAAACCCGAATCGGTATTACCGCTTATACAGGTAGATCCTCTTGAAGTAGAGATAGGGTATAATTTAATTCCCCTGGTTGATCCGGAGCAGGGAGGAACGCTTCTGGACAGGATAACCAATATTAGAAGAAGAAGCGCCCTTGATATGGGGCTCATTGTACCGCCCATACGGATCAGGGACAATATGGAACTGGAACCGGAAAATTATTCGGTCCTCATAAAAGGGGTCGAAGTAGGAAGAGGTTCACTCAAAGTGGGATCACTGATGGCAATGGACCCCGGAGACGTGGTGGACCGGATCGAGGGAGCAGAGTTTATTGAACCCGTATTTGAGCTCAAGGCCATATGGATAGAGCCCGATTCCCGGGGAGTAGCCGAGAGCAGGGGCTATACAGTCGTAGATTGTCCAACGATTATCGCGACTCATCTAACTGAGGTAATAAAACGCCACGCCGATGAGATATTGGGCAGACAGGAAGTACAGCAATTGATCGATAATATTAAGAATGATTATTCAGCTGTAGTGAGCGAAATAGAAGAAAAAATGACAATTGGGGAAGTGCAGAATGTATTACAGAACCTGCTCCGGGAGCGGGTCTCTGTACGGAATATGGTAACGATACTTGAAACCCTGGCGAGTTATGTTGATTATACCAAGGATCCGGGACTGCTAACGGAGTATGTCCGTGCGGCACTGGCGCGCCAGATCGCGGGAGATTATTTAGATGAAACGAATACTCTTTCCGTAATTACCGTAGATCCGCAAATTGAAGGAATAATCAGGGGATCAATACATGATGATCCAATTGAAGGCAAGGTACTTGGGCTTGATCCCGACACGCACCAGGTAGTGGTAACAGCCCTGATCGACGCGTTCAGCAGAGCCCGGAGCATGGTTCAGACACCTGTTTTTCTCGTGTCGCCCCAGATTAGAAGCGTTATTTTCGCGCTCCTTGAGCGGGAAATTCCTGCTCCCGTAGTGCTTTCGTATGGAGAGATTACGAATACGATTAATGTCAATGTTGTGGTGTCGGCGTTGTTAGAGTCGGCAGCATAGGGAAAAGAAAGCGCGGTTACGTAACCGCGCTTTCCAATAAAAAGTAATAAGGAGAATGTTATGAAATATCTAAAGATCCGTGCAAAAAACTACAACGAGGCCATGATGAAGCTAAAAATGGAGCATGGAGATGACGCAATACCAATCAGTCATAAATATGTAAAAGAGGGCGGCATATTAAACTCCAAATTATTTGCCAAAGAAGTGGTGGAACTGACCGCGGCAGTACAGGAACCGGGAACCAAACAAAAAACAGCAGCCCCAAAGAAGAAGATTGATTTTACCGTTGGCGGAGATGAGAAAAAGGCCGGTTCACGGCTAACCAATGTAGAATCCCTGAGCCAGACGATTGACAGTTTAAATAAGAACCTGAACAGCATAAAGGATACTTCGTCACGGGAAATAATGCCGCCCGAAACCGGGGCAGCCGTAAGCAGCACGGTGAAGAATCCCGTGGAAACAAGAGACCAGGAATTGGCGAGAGAGCTTAAAAAGCCCGAAGGGGGCTCTGTCAGGAATTTTGAGCGGGAATTCAGCGATATTAAAAGCACACTGAATAAACTGCTCAGTGAACAGGGAAGAGATCACGACAGGAGCAGCGTCTGTCTTTCAGATGAAGATGTTCTCATGAAACCCTATGATGATTTGCTGCAAAGCAATGATTTTGATATAGATGAACGGCATATTATTATCAACGAGGTAAAAAACGGTATTAGCAGGGATGACCTGGGAGATAAATTTAAGATAGAGAAAAGCCTCAAAGACCTGCTAAAGAGCCGGATTATAACAACAGGACCCATTAAGATGGGGAAGAATAAAAAGAAGATTGTAATGTTTGTGGGACCAACGGGAGTGGGAAAAACCACAACAATGGCAAAGCTAGGGGCCATGTATTCTCTCAGGGAAGGGCATAAGGTGGCTTTTATCACCATAGACAATTACCGGATCGCGGCAACAGAGCAGTTAAAGAAATATGCCGAAATAATGAGGATCCCGGTTCACGCGATCAATGATCAGCGGGAATTTAAGGATGTTATAGCAAAAGAAAAGGCAGAGATTATTATGATAGATACTTCAGGAAGAAGTCATCGAAATGACCTGAAAATATCGGAAATAAAGACCTTTGCGGAGCAGGTGGAGTATGATTTTGAGAAAATATTATGCGTAAGCGCGAATATCAAGAAAAATGATATCAGCGATATATTTAAATCTTTTGACACAATGAATTTTGACAGTATAATAATAACCAAGGTAGATGAAACTTCTTTTATAGGGAATGTGGTGGATATTGCCGATAAATATAAAAAGCCCATAGCTTATTTTACCAATGGGCAGGAAGTACCGAATGATATAGTAATCGCAGACCCCGAAAAGATCGTTGGCATGATGATGGGTGATAGTGGGGAATAAGGAGGAAATCAGTGGATCAAGCTGCAAACCTGAGAAAATTAGTATTAAAAAAGGGCGATGCGCCTCGAAAGACAAAGACAATAGCAGTAACAAGCGGAAAAGGAGGAGTGGGTAAAACAAGCCTTTCCGTAAGTTTATCCATAGCTCTGGCACAGGACGGATCATCAGTAACGCTGCTTGATGCCGACCTGGGATTGGCGAATATTAATGTAATATTGGGGATTATTCCAAAATATAATCTTTATCATGTAATAAAAGGGAAAAAAAAGTTAAAGGATGTGGTGATAGACGTTCCTGAAGGGATTAAGATTATAGCAGGAGCATCGGGATTTCATCAGCTGGCCAACCTGGAAGCCAAGCAGAGGAGTGATTTTATCGGCGCAATTTCCGAGCTGGACCCCACTGATTATATGATAATAGATACGGGAGCCGGCGTAGGGCAGAACGTACTCAGTTTTGTAATGTCGGCAGATGAGGTTATAGTGGTAACCACACCGGAGCCCACGGCAATAACTGATGCCTATGGGATAATAAAATCGATCGCCGCGCAAACACCGGATAAAGTGATAAAATTGGTGGTAAACAGGGTCGATTCCGTAGCAGAAGGGAAACGGGTCGCGCAGCGGGTGATCAATATAGCAGGCCAGTTTCTGAATATAAAAGTGGAAAACCTGGGATTTGTTTTTGATGATGTATATGTGCCGAAATCGGTACGGAACCAGAAACCGTTTATCGTAAGTTATCCGAAATCAAAAGCAGCAGGATGCGTCTCCATAATCGCGGACAGGATAGGAAATAAAAATGTGGAGTTCCGGGAAGGATCAGGGCTCACATCCTTCTTCCGGAATTTGTTCACCAATACCCAGGAAGATGAGGACTAGAGAACAAAAGGCGAACTTACGGGTTCGCCTTTAATTTTGTCTAAAAAATGAGATTATGTCTCTAAATGCTGCTATTTTAATATGACATAATCGTTCAGTAATAAAAATAGCTTGATTTGTTAATGATATATATATTAAATTGTTGTAATATCTCGAGAAGTGTGTAGTGGAATGATTGATCTCAAAAGTATAAGCCTTGAGTTTAAAGCGAGCGCTATTTTTGGAGTCGCGGCCCTGGTTCTTTCGTTATTGACAGGGGTAATCTCCGGGGTTGACGCAGGAACAGTGGCAATTAGAGCCATAATTATAACGGTGGTATTTGCCGGAATTGGTTTTGGCGCGATAATGGTAATGAAGAACTTTGTACCGGAGTTCTACGCGCTTTTCAGCGGGGACCAGGGCAGCATGGATATTGATGAAGAGCCGGATGTTGCTCCGCCGCCTGAAGAACCTGTCCCCGAAAGTGACGCAGCAGGCAGCGCTTCTGATGAGGCGCCGTCAGAGGAGTTTTCCGAATTTTCAGGGTCCGATTTTCCCAGGGTTGATGGTTCCGAGGGAGCGGGTGCTGCCGATCTTGACGCAGGAGCCTCTTCAGGGAAAATGGGGAAGCATATAGTCGTTAAAGAAGAGAAATTTGCCAAGTATGAGCCAAAGATTATGGCAGAAGCTGTAAGAACAATGATGAGCAAGGATGAAGACTAATTGGGTAAAAACCGTTAGAGGGATATATGAACAATAAAAAATTTAAAGAATATGATGCTGTGGGAGAAGAAAAACTCTGGGAAAAATATATGAAGACGCAGGAACAGGATACCAGGGATTATTTCGTGATAAAATACGCTCCCCTGGTCAAATATGTGGCTGGAAAGGTCTCCATGGGAATGCCTCAGAATATTGAATTTGATGACCTTGTATCATATGGAATTTTTGGTTTAATTGATGCTATAAATAAATTTGATCCTGTTCGGGGAATAAAGTTCAAGACTTACGCAATGACACGGATCCGGGGTGCTATTTTTGATGAATTACGGTCAATTGACTGGATTCCGCGATCCATACGACAGAAAGCAAAGCAGGTTGAGCAGGTAATATCGGAGCTTGAGAATAAGCTGGGAAGAACGGTTGAGGATGAGGAAATTGCCCGGGATATGGGGATTTCGAATGAGGAATTCCAGGTTTTGCTTAATAAATTGAGTGGAACCTCAATGCTTTCTTTGAATGATATCTGGTATTTAGGTGACGACAATGACGAACTGTCGATATTAGAGACTCTGGAAGCTCCTCAGAATATGAATCCCGATATTTTGATTGAAAAAGAGGAAATTCGTGATTATATTATAGATGCGATAAAAAAACTCCCTGATAAAGAGAAAAAGGTAATCGTGCTCTATTATTACGAGGATTTAACGCTAAAGGAGATAGGCGAGGTACTGGAAGTAACAGAGAGCAGGGTCTCACAGCTTCATACAAAGGCAATAATGAGATTACGGGGAAGATTGGGGAGAATAAAATCAAGTATAGTTGGGTAAAACGGCAATAAAATGACAAGTTTAAAAGACCTGTTTATGGATATAGACGATAGCAGCGGCAGTGAAGATAGTGTGGAAGTCTTTGCCGATTCGGTAAAACAGGCTCTGGATCTTGCGGCTGAAGAGCTTGGTATTGAAGTAACCAATCTTGATTACGAGATCCTGGAAAAGGGAAACAGCGGATTTTTTGGTCTGGGCAGACAGCCTTACCGGGTTTTGATCACACCACTTAAAATCGACGAAGAGCACAGTGATATTGATGAGATAGAAGAACATTTCACCCGCCAGCCTCATGTAACTCCGGCAGAGAAGAAAAACGCAGACAGCACGTATCAGATCAGGGTAACAAAATCGGGTGTATGGTTAACCGTGACCCCGGCAAAGGGGACCGGCAAGAATATTGGAATTGATGATGCCAACAATAAGCTTTTTTCCATGCGCATAACCACTGCCAATCTCGCGGTACTGGAAGCGGAGCTGAAAAATCCGGGAGGAGAACCGGTAAAGATTGGAGAGTGGACTCCCAATCCCGATTATGACAGTGCAATGCAGGTTGAAGTTACGGAAGATGAAATGAAGGCATTTATTCATTTTACTCCGCCCCGTTTTTCCGGAAGACATATGGAGCTGGATGAGGCTCTTGAGGCATTGCGTAATGCCGGAGCTGTCTCCGGAATAGATGAAGAACGGATGACGCAGTACCTGGAAGTGATGGACTACAACCAGCCGCTTCTGGCAGCGGAAGGGACCAAACCGAGAAACGGCCGGGATGGCTATATTGATTACAAAGTAAGAGTTGAGAAGTCACATGTAAATTTTGAAGAGGATGAAAGCGGCAAGGTCGATTTCCGGAACCTGGAGCTTCTTGAGAATGTTGTTGTAGGGCAATTACTGGCGTTAAAAGTACCGGCAGAGGACGGCATACCGGGACGGACCATAACAAACAGGATTATTCCGGCCAAATCGGGAAAGGATACTTCAATGCAGTATGGCAAGGGAACCATTCTTTCCGAAGACGGAACAGAGCTCTCAGCTGAAATAAACGGACAGGTCGTATTTAAGGCCAACAGGATTAACGTAGAGCCTGTATATGTGGTCAATGGAGATGTATCGCTTCAGACGGGAAATATTGTATTTCTTGGATCGGTGGTAATTTCCGGAAGTGTGCAGGATAACTTTGTTGTTAAGGCAGCCGGGAATATTGAAGTAAAAGGGACAGTACAGAAGGCATTCCTGGAAGCGGAAGGAGATATCATTGTACACCAGGGGATTTCGGGACGGGAAGAGGCCAAGATCGAGTCTACGGGGGGATCGGTATTTGCCAAGTTTGTACAGAATGCCAATGTAATTGCTGAGAATCATGTAATTGTTCCTGAGGGCATTTTACATGCCTGGGTAGATGCCGGAGAGAAGATATATTGTAACGGGAGAAGGGCACGGATTGTTGGGGGACTTATCAGGGCCGGGGATGAAGTAAACTCGCGTTTTCTGGGAGCTGAGGTTTCAACAAAAACGGAAATAAAAGTAGGAATTAATCCAAAAGTACTGCAGCAGTTGTCGGACCTGGAATCGATCAAGAAAAAGATTGATGATGAATTGAATGATATACAGTTGAACATGAAGACCCTTGAGAACCAGAAAAAAGCCGGGAAACTAACCGGGGAAAAAGCAAAGCTCCTGGAGGACATGCAGGCGCAGAATGAAAAACTGACAAACCGGGGAAGTGAAATAACCCTGGAGTTTGAAGAGCTCCAGGGTTATATTGGAATGCTGGAGCATAAAGGAAAGATCTGTGCCGAAAAATCCGCGTACCCTGGAGTAGATATATATATAAAAGACCAGGTTTTCCCAATAAAAGACGAGTATAATTTTATAAAGTTCAGCCTTGAGGGAGGAGAGATCCGGCTTTCGGAGTATGAGACTCCCGAGGATGTGGGTCAGCAAAAGATTGCCACTCTTTCAAGGAAACGGGCAGGCAGGTAAAAATTATGAGTATACGACCTCTGGATCTACAAACGAATATGTCTCAGATAAGTGAAGTAGGAAAGGGGGAGCAGGCAAAAACCGGAGCATTGGCGGAACAGCAGCATCTCCTGGACGAGGAATCGGATGAAAAGTCAAAGCTGGTGAACAGCAAGCTGGATGAAGCGAAAAAGGGAGAAGGAACGGCAATTAAAGAGGAAAAAAAGAACGAGCGAAAGAAAAAAGGAGCAAAAGACCGCTCGCGTGATGACGAAGACAAAAATGAAGAGAAAGAAAAACGCCAATTGTCCCATGATGACCGCATGGGCCGGTTCATTGATGTATTGAAATAATGTAGGGCACGGCGATTAAAGCAGGGGCACGGCGCGCCGTGCCCCTGCTTTAATACGTTAAGGAGACATAATGCAGTTATTTATATTAATTATCATAAACGTTTTTATGGGAGCGCTTTTATACCTGGTGATAAGCCTGAAACTGGAGAAGTCGGCTTCCGAATTCAGGGAGAAAAAGCTTCGCAAGGAGATGGATGATATAATAAAAGAGTTTAACGTCACGGCAGACAGGAATATATCGCTTCTGGAAAACAGGATAACGATTATGAAGAGGCTTCTGGAGCGGAGTGGAGATATTCAAAAGCTCGATGTGCGAGTGGGAGAGGATGATTTTTCCGGCACTGGAGAATCAATAAAAGAATCCCCGGCAGTAAAACAGGAGAACGCATCGAGCAGTGTACCGGGCAGTGTGCCGTTGAACACTGATACAAAAAAAGGCTTGCTATATTTTCTGGAAAAAGGTATCAATAGTTTTTCCCAAATAGTGAATGAAATAAAAGAGAAGATTGCCTCGCGGGAATTACGTCATGCCGGGGATACCGGCACACCTGGTGTATCCCGGGCAGAAAAAGGGAGCGCAGACCGGGTTCCGGGGAATGGCAAAGATGGCAAGGAGCGAAAGCGAATAGACATACTCGTAGAAGACGGGTTTGAGAATGACCTGATCCGAAAGGACCTGGCAGCGGAGTATTCGGAAGAAGTTTCTCAAAAAGACGTTTCTCAAAAAGACGTTTTAGAGAAAGAAGTTTCTCAAAAAGAAGTTTCAAAAGAAGAAATGGAGAGGATGTTTGCGGCAGCAGCGGACAAATATTCTCTCATAGCAGAGCTCTATCGCCAGGGCCAATCGATTGATGCGTTATCCAGGTATTCGGGAATCCCGGCGGGCGAAGTCAGGCTGGTTTTAAACCTTAATAACTCTTGATGTACGCCGTTTATCTCATCGCAATGGGAGCAGTTTAATCTTTTAGGATTTTTAACGATGTCAGGAAAGCAGGGGCTAATTTCCGAGCGCACCCTAAAAGATTAAACTGCTCCCATCGTAATAGTATCCCTGTTATATTTTTTTGATTGAATTATTATTTGATACGTTGTAAAATCCGGTAGTAACCAGTGTATGGTGTTTTCGTACGTGGTTTACGCGAGAAATTATAGAGGAGTGAGCAGCAGGTTATGGAATTGAATATAAAACGGTTAACAGAGGAAGAATTCAAGAAGTTTGCCAAGCTTATTTATGAAGAGAGTGGAATTTTCCTGAAAGATACAAAGATAACACTTCTTTCAAACCGGTTGCGGAAGAGGCTGCAGGCTTTGGGCTTGCAGGAGTTTGCAGAGTATTTTGATTATTTACACAAGCTTGCGGGAGATGAAAAAAAGAAGGAATATGAGCAGCTGCTTGATGTTGTATCAACCAATGAAACATATTTTTTCCGGAATGAGCGTCATTTTGAGGCATTAACAAAGTTTTGTCTGCCTGAGCTGGCAAAAACCAAGAAGGAAAAGACGCTCCGGATATGGAGCGCGGCCTGTTCAACAGGAGAGGAGGCTTATACTATTGCCATATGTGTAATGGAAAATATGAATGCTCTCAGGGGGTGGAATATTGAGATTATAGCTACGGATATTGCGCCATCGGTATTGGATTTTGGGAAAATAGGAGCCTATTCCGGCAGAAGGATAGAGAAGGTTCCCCCTGAGTTTTTAAAAAAGTATTTCAATCAAAAAAAAGATGATCCCGGGGTTCACGTTGTTAAAGATGAATTAAAAAAAATGGTAAACTTTAATTACCTGAATTTTTTCAAGAGCCCTTTTCCAAAGAATATAGATATTATTTTTTGTAGAAATGTAATGATATATTTCGATAAGCAGCATCAGAAAGAGCTGGTGAATAAATTTTACGATTCGATTCTTGAAGATGGATACCTGTTTATTGGTCATTCCGAGACATTGCACTCCATATCGGAAGATTTCTCATACAAAAAAGTATTGGAATCACCGTTATATATTCCAAAATCCAGGAGATAATCGTTGAACTTCAAACTAACAAATGTGGGGATTGCCGATATTGGTGTAGCTGAGTCTCCTGATGTTTTGCGGACTATTCTTGGATCGTGTATTGGGGTGTGCCTGTATGATCCCGAGAGCAAGAAAGGCGGTTTGTGCCACATCATGCTGCCTGCGCAACGATCGAACACTTCTTCCCCGAAAAAGTATGCCGATACCGCGATTCCTATGCTGATTGAAGAACTGGAAAAAATAGGAGCTCAAACCGGTAAGCTGGTTGCGAAAATAGCCGGCGGCGCAACAATGTTCAAGCTTTCAGAGAACAGTATTATGGCAGATATCGGCCGGAATAATAGCAACAAGGTAAAGGAAATATTAACAGAAAGGAATATTAAACTTCTGGCTGAGGATGTAGGCGGTGATTACGGAAGAACAATAGATTTTTTTATTGAAACAGGGGAAGTTAAAATTAAATCGATCGGGAAGAGCGATATCATAATATAAGAGATACAGGATGACACTATGGAAAGTATGACAGGATATGCCTTTGTTGAAAAGAGTACGGAACAGTTTTCTTTTTCGATAGAGATAAAAACATTAAACTCCCGGTACCTGGAAACATATATCAATCTACCCAGGTTGCTGAGAAATGAAGAGAATGCTTTAAATTCGATAATGAAAGAGCGGTTTTCCAGGGGAAAAGTAACCCTGACGATTGATATATTTGACTGGAATGATACCAAGCCTGTTTCATTGAACAGGGAGCTGATTGTAAAATATTACCGGGAATTGCAGACTATTCATAAATCTTTGAAAATAAAAGAGCCCCTCGATTTTGAGTCCGTTTTACGGCTTGATGGGATAACCCAGCGAGAGCGGTCGGCAATTTCGACCAAATCGTTAAAAGATATTTACGGCACGCTGGACGAGGTAATCAAAAAAGCGATTGATATGCGGAAGAAGGAAGGGGCAGCCACCAGGAAGGATATAACAAACTCTCTTACGGAAATAACGAAAAGCGTTGGTTTGATAAAGAAATTGTCCAAAGATGTCGTTAATGAAAAAAAGGAAAATTTAAAACGGCGGCTGGAATCCCTGCTTGGAGACTCTATCGATGATGTGCGGCTTTATTCCGAGCTGGCCATATTGGCCGATAAACTTGATATTAATGAAGAAATAGTACGGCTCAATGATCATTTAAAAAAATTCAAATCCGTATTAAAGGACGCGGAGCAAATAGGAAAAAAGATCGATTTTTTGGCACAGGAGATGTTCAGAGAGGTAAATACCATAGCGTCGAAGTCGAATAATACGGAAATAGCGCATATAACGGTAGATATCAAGAATCACATTGACAAGATCAGGGAACAGGGAAGGAATGTAGTTTAATAGGGAAGTTTCAGGTTTGAAGTTTGAGGTTTAAAGTTATTTTTTCGGATTCAATGCAGGAAAAAGGTTTAACTCTAGATGATTGCCGGTATTAGACCCTTAATCCGGAAATCATCTCTTGATAATAAACTTCAAACATCAAACTTTAAACTTCAAACTTATTCATAAGGGAATCGTTTGGTGAAAACAACTCTAATAAATATAGGTTTTGGGAATGCTGTGGTGGCGGAGAGGGTGATAGCGGTGATTACTCCGGCGTCGGCATCGGGGAAAAGGCTCAGAGAAGAGGCAAAAGAGAATAATATATTGATAGACGCGACTCACGGAAGAAAAACAAGAGCCATTATTATAATGGACAGTAATCATATTGTGCTTTCGGCAATGCAGCCGGAAACGATCTCAAATCGACTGAAAACAGGTGAAGAATAGCGGGGGAAAGTTCAGGTAATGAGTAACAGTTTTTCTATTGTTATTTCAGCTCCATCGGGAGCAGGTAAAACAACGCTAATTAAGAGGCTTATTGCTGAAGACAGTACATTCCAGCACTCCATATCCACAACAACCAGGGCAAAAAGGGAAGGTGAGATTGAAGGTGAAAGCTATTATTTTGTGCCCAAAGAAGAATTTATGCAGATGATTTATGGGGAAGAATTTGTAGAATGGGCCAGGGTTTACCATAACTATTATGGAACCAGGAAAAAAGAGATTGACAGAATAAAGCATGCTGGGAATATCCCCATATTTGATGTTGATGTTCAGGGAAGCAAGGAATTAAAAAATAAGATTGATGATGCGGTTTTTATTTTTATTGTCCCTCCTTCACTCGAAGTTCTTGAAAAACGTTTACGTGACCGGGAAACAGAGACCGAGGAACAGCTTGCATTAAGACTTGGTAACGCTAAAAAAGAGTTGAATGAGTTTGAGATGTATGATTATATTATAATTAATGATGATCTCGAACATGCCGTGAAGCAGCTGCAAGCTATTGGAGCGGCGGAATTATGCAAAAGAGAAAGAGTTTCTTCTTATATACATACAATAATGGGGGCTAATGGTGATAGTACCACTTGACAGACTACTTAAATATGAAGAGAACCGATATGTACTTACAAGAGCTGCAATGGTGGCTGTGGACAAGATCGGAAATATGAAAGATTATCCGGATGAGAATACGAGTTGGAAAGTTGTTCCAAATATTCTTCGCATGATATTAGGGGATGATTTGAATTTTGAATATACTCCTCCTGAGAAGGAAATTGAGTAAATAAAGAGAATAGGCCTCCGGAGGATGGTTCTATCAAAGCTTTAGTTTTAGTTGGCCCCACTGCGGCAGGAAAAACTGATTTATCATTGACAATAGCCCGGGACAGGTATGAAATTGTCTCAGCTGATTCGGTGCAGGTGTACCGTTTTCTCAATATTGGTGCCGGAAAACCGGCTTTTGATGAGAGAAAAAGGGTAGAACACCATTTGATAGATGTTGTAGACCCGGATTACCCTTTTTCAGCAGGTGATTTTGTTCGAAGCGCACTGACTGCGGCACAGGAGATTGAAAAAAGGAAAAAAATTCCTTTTTTTGTGGGTGGTACCGGTTTATATATTGACTCTTTTTTTAAGGGCTTATCTGATATTCCTGAGATTGATCTCCAAATTCGGAGAGAAATAGAAGGAGAAATAGATGAGCGGGGAGCTTCGGCTTCCTATGAGGAGCTGTTGGCTGTTGACCCGGAATTTGCGGCTCGAATTCATCCGGCAGACAGGCAGCGGATTGTCAGGGGCTTAGAGGTCTTTCGGGCTACGGGAAAACCGATCAGTTATTATCATAATTCAAAGATTGGTTATGAGTCCGAAGATACAGTATATATTGGTTTAAACATGGAGCGTGAGATCCTTAAAAGCAGGATTGAAAAAAGAGTAGACTCCATGATTGAAATGGGATTTGTTGATGAAGTCCGTTCCATACGTCAAATGGGGTATGAGCCGGATTTAAAATCAATGAGGTCCATTGGATATGCCGACATTAACCGTTATATTGATGGGGAAATTACCCTGGATGAGGCTATTGCCGGAATAAAACAAGAGACCAAAAGATATGCCAAGCGGCAGATGACCTGGTTTCGGAAAAATAAGAAGATTACCTGGTTTGAGCCCGGGCAGGAAAAAGAGATCTTTCAATTTATTGATAATTAATATACAAATATAGAAATATACAAATATAGGAGAATCGATTCATGGCGAAACAGGTAACTAATTTACAGGATGTTTTCTTAAATACAGCAAGAAAAGAAAAATTAGAAATAACACTTTATTTAGTGAATGGAGTACCCATTAAAGGACGCGTTCTGAGCTTTGACAATTTTACAATATTACTTGATGTCGATAAAAAGCAGAATTTGATCTATAAACATGCCATTTCTACACTCTTACCGTCTAAACCGATATCATATAAGGAAAAGACAGAAGAAGGCAAGGGTGATGGGCAGGAATAAAGGAAAAGGACGATATAAAATTTTATGAATAGTTTTATAAATAAATTCTTTATATTGTTGTTTGTGCTTGTGGCAGCGTATTGCACGTATTCTTCAATTACAAAGATCGAAGACGGATACCTGGGATTACTTGAAGATAAGCGGAGTGGCAATGCCGTTGGGAAATTTTATAAAAAGTACAATTTTACCTGGCAGGAGAGTCTGCGCTGGTGGTTTGCCGTCAGGAAAGTTGATGTAAAAACCAGTACTACTGTTAATATAGAAATGCCTATTCCTCCGCTGGAACGTCTTGATGGGGACGCCTATACGATTAAGGGCAAAATCAAACTCGATTACAATATCAACAGGGAAAAATTTCGTAAGCTGAATGGTTTGAGCAATAATAAAGCCGGTTTGCAAAAATCGGTCAAAACGAATGTTATGGGTATTGTTCGCGGTATAATAAATCCTTACCTGGTCCCCATTTATAAACGGAATGAACTTTTTGCTCAAAAAGAGACTATTTTAAAAAATATTGAACTCCAGCTTGGTGACTACTTTAAAAGATCAGGGCTGGATCTTACAAGTTTCAAAGTTATTGATACAATTTTGCTTCCCGATCAACAGGTTTATAAAGATGGCTTGACACACCTGACCCAGGTTAGAAATATTGAAAGAAAGAATGAACTTAACCTGGAAACATTGCGGAGCAGACTGGCAAGAAAGAGACTCAAGGACGAAGAATTGTATAATAAACTTACGAGCCTGTCTAAAATTATTAAGAAAAATCCGGATATTTTAAAATATATGTACATTGAAAAAATGGCAGACAATGTCAAAGTGATCGTATCATCTTCGGGAAGTGCGGCACTTCCCATTAATTTTGATGCTCATACTGATGCTGTCCCGGCAAAGAAACAAGGAACTCCCGCCAGTGGTAATGGAGAGATCGACAATCTCTCGTCCCAGGTGAGGTGAGTTTTACAATAAATATAAGGAGAATTTATCGATATGCCTTGTGGTAAAAAGAAAAAAAGGACCAAGATAGCTAATCATAAGAGAAAGAAGAGAAGAAGAAGAAATCGTCATAAAAAGAAAGATAAATAAGAGTTAATTCCGGCAATAAGAAAGATTGGCTTTAAGTTTACAGCCAATCTTTTCTTTATGCTATGGCAGAAAAAATGATCGTAAATGATGATATTTTTCAATATATCTGGAAAAAGCGTCCGTCTGAAATACGGGGTTTCCAGAGAACTCTTTATTTGAATGCCGAAAATGGTGATTATCTCCGGATTGATTACACCCTTAAAGATAACCGGGTGAGAATCTACGTAGAGATCACGTCAGAAGGCGGCAGCCCCTATTATGCCATTATTAGTAATGGGAAGATTACTGCTGAAAAGAATGTCCTGAGCGGCAGAACATTTGGCTGTGCTTCAAAATTCCAGGAAAGAGCTGAGATTTTCGCGACTATTCCCAATAAGACCGTAATGAAGCTTATTAATAAGAATTACGGGATTGGGCAAGCTCCGTTAAAGCGTAAGACTGAAAAAAAAGAGGAGCTTGAAAGAACAAGAAAAAGATATTTCAAGCCTCAGAAAAATCCTTATACCAGCGGCAGCGGCGGGTATGGAGCTTTGCGGGCTCCTAAAGAGGGGTTTTCTTTTTTTGATATAATCGATATTCTGGCAGGAATAGTGCTTTCACTTGGCCTGTTCTATTATTTTCAATATAATTTTCTTCTCATGGGAGCAGTGGCTGCCTTTTTTGGCGTATCAATTGGTCTTGTGGACCTTTTTTTGCGGGAGCGTGCCCCAATATTGTTTAAAGTTATATTTTTTGTTACTACCGGTACGGCTTTCTATATTTACGGTTATTTCTGGTAACTGCCGGACGCGGTGCGTTAGCTGCGCCTGTTTACGCCAGGATTCTGAGCAGATACGTTTTTTTTGATTAGTACGGTTATTTTCTTCTTGCATCGTATAATTAATGTTTTATAATACGTATTGAGCTGTAACTTAACGTGTGTGTTTTAAGGTAAACAATTTATGAATGAAAAAAATGGTGTTAGCCAGACATCTCTTCAAATTGTCTGTTTCAAAATAGGAAAAGAAGAATATGGTGTTGATATTCTCCAGGTCCAGGAGATATTAAAACTGCCGAAGATTACCAAACTGCCCAAATCCCTTGCCTATATTATGGGGGTTATTGACCTGCGGGGAAAAGTTATTCCCATTATCGATTTAAGTAAGAAGTTTGGCATTGATACCGGTTCTTCCGGGAAGAGCAGAGTTATTGTTGTTGATATTAGCGGTAAACAGGTTGGCCTTGCTATTGATTCCGTGAGCCATGTTGTTCGGGTTAACTCCGGAGATATTGAGCCTCCTCCTCCTGTTGTTAAAGGAATCTCCGGCAAATATATTATCGGTATTGCCAAATTAACCGAAGGATTTGTTGTTATTCTGGATATCCGACAGATTTTCACTACAGAAGAGATCAAATCTATTTAGGGAAAAGAAAGTTTAATGTTTAAAGTTTAATGTTTGAAGTTAAGATTCAAAAGAACTCTTCATAAAAAACTTCAAACTCTTCTCAATACGCTGCTATGAGGATTGTTTCTATCTCACTGGTATTTAAGGGTCTTGGGGCATTATTAATAAAGGGATAGGACATTGCCAGGTTTGATATTTCCTTAAATTCGGATTTCGTTACATTATAATTGGACAACTTGTGAGGGATATCAACATCTGTCTCCAGTCTTCTTATTGCCTCTACCGCTTTAATTGCCGCTTCGATTACAGTAATATCCTTTACTCCTTCTCCCATTACCTTTGACATCTGTACATACTTTCCCGGTGATGAGGTGAGGTTGAATTCCATTATATGCGGTATAATTAAACTCATGGCGCTTTCCACTGTTATTGGCGACTTCGATGCCAGGGCCAGGGAAATTGCCATGGTTATTGATAAAAAGGCTATGGAAAATGCTATTCCCGACATCAATGAGGCTGTTGATAAATATATCCGTGGTGTGGGGTTTTCCAGGTCTCGATACGCTACGGGCAGGTTCCGGAAAGTCAGATCTATTGCCTTAAGCGCGTAGGTGTTAATTATATCGTTATTCTGCTTTGATATTACCGATTCCAGTGATATGGACAGTGAACTTAACGCGGTTTTCATTACTTTGTCTTCATCTATGGCCATTGATAATAAGGGATCTATTATTGTTGCCCTGGGATAGAGGTTATGGTTAAAATAGACTTTTTTGCTTAAATCGTGTATCTCATCCAGGTAGAGCAGGGGAGCTATTTCAAATCCAAATACCGGGTGCGCAGGTACGGTTATATAGGTCATGGGATTGCTTTTTAAATAGGGATTGGTAAACAGGTCGTATGAAAAAAGATAGTTGTTTAGTAAAATAGCCACTGCTTTGGTTGTGTTTATTGATTCTACCCCTCCAAAGGCGATGAGGAGATTGCAATTGGTCTTTTTTATAAATGATACCGCTTCATCTATTGCTTCTGTGCTGGGATTGGCCGGCAGCTCATCGTAGATGATACAACCGATGTCGGCCCGCTTCAAATTCGTTGAGATTATTTCTATCTTTTCATGGTACAGGTCGAAATCGGATTGCGTTGTTATGAGTACTGCACGTGTTCCGTATTTTGATACAATCTCTGCTATTTCATTTATGATATTCTGGCGAATATATATCTCTGTTGGGAGGTGAAAGTTGGGTATAATGTCATTGTTCATTATTGTTTAAATACACTATATAAAAAAGGTATAAAAAAAACGGACATATTTTTTGTATCTCCGCTTTTTTTCTCATCTATTAGATAACTGTTTCTACTCGAATATAATATGTTATTCGTTCTGTTTTTTTCTTTGCTTAGAAGAAAACTCCGTTTATTGTCTTAAAAGATACCCTGCAATCTTGTCCGCAACTCTTTCCAGCATCTTTTCATCATTAAAATCGTAGGTTCCATTGGCTATTCGCTCTTTAATATCGTTGACTCGATCAGCCCTGATGTCCGGTGTTTCGTGAACCACCTGCGATATTTTAGAGTTTTCAGCAGCTTTTTTACCCTCTGATGATATCTGTATGCTGTCGTTCTTTTCGCTCTTTTTTGTGGTCGAGACTTTCTGGGTTTTCTTTGTCTCTACAATATTTTTTATGTTTCCAATTTTATCAATAACCATCGTTTTTTACCCTTTTTTAATCTACTTATAATATCGGTTTTTTTTGTCAATTCTTTAATGAATTATTTGGTATATACGATCCAATCATTAAAAAGTGACATTTCCCGGTTCTGAAAAATTTTGCTCTTTATTGTAGTTAAATGTACCTTTTTACTGCCTATTATTATTAATACTACCCAAATTAAGGCAAAATTGCAAGCGTTATTTTTTTTTATCTACGCGGTTTAATAGTGCTACTGTAAATTCCCCTTTTTCTTTGAGGGTTTCAAGTGTTTTATCTATATTTTCGGTATTTACGCTTATAAACTCTTCATAAAATTTGGTCATTTCTCTGCCTATTAAGATTTCAGTGTTGGGATAGACTTCTTTTATGGCGTTTAACAGCTTTTTTATCCGGTATGGTGATTCGTATACTACGATTATCCCTTCGAACTCCTTTAGCGCTGTTAGCTCGTTTATTCGCTTTCCCGGTTTTTTGCTTAAAAATCCGCTAAATATGATCTTTTTTTCCGGAAATCCCGATACCGATACTATGGATGCCAGGGCCGATGGGCCGGGCAGGGGCACTATTTCTATTCCCCCTTCCCTGGCCTTTCCTACAAGCTTGCTGCCTGGATCGGATATTCCCGGTGTTCCCGAATCCGTTAAATAGGCTATGTTTTTCCCCTCTTTCAGGGTCTCCACTATGTGCTCTAATTTTTGATCCGATGAATGGGAATGCAATGAGCTTGTTGGCAGGGTTATTCCGTAATTGTTCAATAATTTCCTGCTCTGCCGGGTATCTTCACAATACGCTATGTCGATATCATTTTTCAGGGTATTTATCGCCCGTATGGTTATATCTTCCATATTGCCTATTGGCGTTGCTACTATATATAGTTTTCCTTCTTCCATTTTGCTCTCTCAAGAAACTCTTTTTAAACCGGGCTGGTTTCCGGGGATTTTATCCCGGGGCCATGCTCTGTTTCACGGGGTTGAAACCCCGAGCTACAACACGTCGCCCCGCTGGGGCTATTCTGTCTTGGGTCAGCATTGAACCAA
>JAAENB010000549.1 GCA_024224995.1 bacterium
ACTATGTCAAGAGGGTTTTTAATTAATGCCAAATCGATCATCAACAAAAGCGGGAACAGGCTTTTTATTTTTATATCCGCTGCTGTTGAGAAACTGCTGTCCATGCTGAACATCCTCGATTATTTTTCATATGAGATCGTTGTCCCGTGATCCTTGCAGCGCCGTTCCCCGGTTACCTTATTGAGAATCTTTTTTTTCGTTCGTCAAATGAAAGCCGGGGAAGCTTTTCCCGTAAGTGCTGTTGCAGCCGCTCATTATAGGGATCGTCCTTTTTGTTGGTACGAATATATTCGCCCAGGTCAATATACAAATCTATTCTTTTTTTCGCCTGCACCCGTACCGGTTCCACTTCATCATCCAGCAGCTCTATTAATATTTCTACCCCTTCGCGGGTTCTGGGAACTCGCACCGCAGAGAGCAGGCGTTTTTCCCATCGAACGCTTGTGGAGTCCAGTTTAAGAAATCCGATTTCGTCCAGTCCTTTGTGTTTTTTGTATATGGTTTTTAGTTTTTGTACTGATTCGTCTCTGTTATAAGTACCGCCAAGGTCTTTTGGTGTTACCAGGTTTTCAAATGAAAGGAGCTTGCATAATACCTTCCCGAACTGTATTCGCACAGAATCTGCCGGAGTTTTTTCAAGATAAGAAAGTAATGGAGGAATTACCCGTCTATCATTTGTATTAATCAGGGATTCGGCCAGGTATCCAACGGAATTATAGACCTTATCTCCGGGAACAATAAAGGATTCTCCTTTTTCCAGGAATGATAAGAGAACCGGTGTTGACTTTGTATCACGTGTGTGGCTTATGATAAAGAATAAAAATGCTGTCTCTTGATCGGAATCAAGCTGTTTAAAAACCCTGTCTCCTTCCAGGTTTTTTTCCAGGCGCTTAAGAAACAGGTCAATGGTGATATCGTTTTTTAAGATGAAGTCTGATATGGTATCGGATTCAGGGGCAAATCCCAATTCCTCTTTGAGAATTTTCTGCAGCATGGAAACATGAACCGATGTACTTGTGTACGATATAGTTCCTTCTATAATATTCAGGAGTATCTCTTTCAGCGGTAACAGGATGTTGAATCTTTTATCTGATGTGTAGTCATATTTTTGGAATTCTTCCCGGGAAATGGAGAAAGAAAACTCTTCATATTCCTTTAAAATACCCATATCCTCCCATGGTTTAGCAGCAAGATACATTCCGTTATAAACCGTGCTATCTCTTTTTAGAATCTCCATGTGGCAGTCCCGTGCTTCACGGTAATAAATGCTCCAGAATTTATTTACATCCATTTGGATCTCCTTTTTTTTTCTAATACAGCTATCAGGTATACAATTTGCAGCTAATAAAATGTAGAGCAATAGAGGAAGCGCTGTAATAATTTTTTTTGTAAAAGTTTTCATATGCTATTTAAGCTTCAGCAGAAATGCAGTATCTCCTGAATCTGCTAACTGTTGGGGAGATACAAATATTCCCCCATGATTTTTATAACTGGCATCATTTTCAAGACGAGTCCTTAACTCTGTGTCGGATAATAAATGTGCTTTTGAATTTTCTGCCCTGGTAAATTTCATTAAGGCTTGCAGTGTTCTTGATTTATTGGCAGTTGATTTGATATTCAATGGAATAGGAACCAGGTTTGCACCTTGCTCCTGGTAGCAGTAGTAAACAAACTCACTACAGTAAAGATTTTTATCCCCCTTTGATAGTGTCTCATCAAACAGGCTAAAAAGATAATTTGTATCAGGTTCTTGAGCTAATGCCCAGCGAGCGGCTTTACGAGCATTATCGCGAGATCCTTTATACCTGTATACGTCGGTTTTTACCGAATGATCCACAAAGTCTTTCACGGTGATCGCTTTTATTGCGTGGAAACTTGTTTTAGATGCTTTTTTCTCTGAGCTTCTTGCTGGACCCCTTCCAGGGTAGGCATCAACCACAACCATTTTTTTTTCCGAAGAATTATAGCAGATAATGCCGGCATGTGAATACTTTCCACCTGTTATTCCCATTATCAGTTCGGAATCATTTCCTTCCCCTTCTCTAAGGATAATATCACCTGGAGCCAGAACTTCCAGCTTAATCTCCTGGTCTTTTTTTTCTTTAACAGTATTTATTTTACCGCAATCTTCTTTTCGCAACTCTTTCTGCGCAGTAGAGGACGTTTTATACGGAGAAAGAAAAAAATAGTAATTCCCGGTCCTAATGTAACTTTTTGTACTTTTTTTATTCGCGTCATAAGGTTTGCCGTCATTCCCCAGGTAATATTCCGCAACTTTTTTCGGTTCTCCACTGCTTTCCCACTCACTAATGGCATAGAGATATTTATCTGTTAGTTTTTCTTTTTTATATTTATCAACAAAAACAGGCCGGTATCCGTCAATATAATAGAGCTCCCAGGGCTTGTCCCATTCTCCCAGGGTCGCTTTGTCCCAGTTGTTTTTTATCCCTTTTTCATTATTCGAATCACGGGCTTCTTTCGACTTCCATTCATCGGGAAGCTTAACATACTGTTCCATTTTACTTTTGTCAATAGTACTGTCATTCTCATAGGATTTGTTCTTGAGATCGAGATAGCGTGTTTTGGAATTCTTTACGGAAAAATAGAGGTCCGGTTCTGTTTCATCTTTCATAAAAATGGGTAAATAGGCTTTCCCGTCTTCCAGGACACAGCTTTTGGCCTGGAAGTCATCCGCTGAGGGCCAATCAGCATCATATCCTGTAACCACCAGTTTTTTGGGCATGGGAATATATTTTGTGTTGTCGGAACCGTTTTCCAGGCATCTCAGGCGTATAAATACTTTAATATCTTCAAGCTTGAAGGTCCAGGGATCTTTTTCCGTACCTTCACCGTTTTTGGTATAATTTTCAAGATATCCCTTTTTATTGTTGGTTCCTGTTTTGTTTTTCGATGTGATCTTTTCCGGTAAACCAATAAAGAAATATTTGGGAGGGTCTTCGATTTTTGGTTCAATTTTATCATTCTCCAGGTCAATAAATTGTTTTTTTGTTTCAATAACGAAGAAAAGATCAGGCTCTTTTTCCTCCATATCCTTTTTGAGAAAGGAGATATGAATGGGTTTCTCTTTTTTCCCCGTCGTTTTTACGGTTTTTCCGTATTGTTCATTTTTCGAGACGGGATCATAATCTAATAATTTGACATCCAGTCCTTCCGGAAGATCCATATCTTTTTTTTTGAGAGGATCATAGTACAAAAAGCGGAAATAGAAATTTATTTTTGGAGGTTTTTTGGCTTTTACCTTATTTTTTTTCCCGTTTGTTACTGCTTTATTGGTCTTTTTTTCTTTTACTTCCAGTGATCCCATAGTAAAACCTTTTTATTCTGATATTTTCGTCGGAAAGATACTTTGTATAAAGGGCGTATGAATAATATCATAGAAGATGATATTATATTAATAATACAAAAAAGTCTTTTATTTGTCAATAGAGTCTTCCGGAAATGTAAAAGTTTTTAAAAAATTATCCCTTGACAAAAGATATGTCTCCCGGAATATGGTTGCCAGTTAACGTAAGGTGTCCATGTTACCAGTTTACGTTAATTGGTGGGTAACCTGTATTTGGTATAATCATTGGCGTGGAGAAGTGTTTTTTCATAACTCCACGCTTGTTTTTTTTAACTAAAAAAAAAATTCTCGACTTTACATCGAATCATGAAGAATATGCCTGATAAAAAAATGAAAACAGTGATTCTGTAGGAGAACAAGGATTATGAAACCATCTGCCAATAGTGAACAGGCAAAAAAAATTCGCTTTGTAACAGCGACAACTCTTTTTGACGGCCATGATGCCTCAATTAATATAATCAGGAGACTTCTTCAGCAGTTAGGAGCTGAAGTCATTCACCTGGGCCACAACAGGTCTGCCAGGGAAATAGTATATACAGCCATTCAGGAAGGCGCCAATGCCATTGCTGCCAGCTCATACCAGGGCGGGCATATGGAATTTTTTAAATATATGAAAGACCTTCTCAATGAGAATGGCGTGGGCCATATCCGGATTTTTGGCGGCGGGGGCGGTGTGATCGTTCCTGAAGAGATTAAAGAACTTGAAGAGTATGGAATTACAAAGATCTATTCTCCTGAGGAAGGGCAGAAAATTGGTCTCATGGGAATGATACAGGACATGATCGACAGGGCAGGGGCTGTTGAATTCCCTTCCTTACCCGATGACTGGAAAGAACAGGTAAAGAATCATAATAATTACGCTATTACCCAGCTCATATCCCTTGCGGAAAAAGACTATGAAGATAAAAAACATGATTGGGAAGCCATTGAAAAGGAAATCTTTGAGCTTTCCGAAGGCACGCCGGTTATCGGGATAACCGGAACCGGGGGATCGGGCAAGAGCTCCCTTGAAGATGAGTTTATCCGGCGCTTTATCAATCATTATCCCGACAAAACGCTTGCGCTCCTTGCAATTGATCCTACCAGGAAAAAAACCGGCGGCGCGCTTCTGGGCGACAGGATCAGGATGAATTTTATCGATCCTGAAAGGGTCTTTATGCGTTCCCTGGCAACCAGGGATTCCGGTTCCGCGCTTTCCAGTGCCCTTACGGATTCTATCGCCACGTTAAAAGCAGCCGGGTACGACCTTATAATAGTAGAAACCCCGGGAATCGGACAGGGTGATATCGCCATAACCGAGCACTGTGATTTTTCCATATACGTAATGACCTCTGAGTTTGGAGCTCCAACCCAGCTTGAGAAGATCGATATGCTTGATTATGCCGATATGATCGTGATAAACAAGTTTGATCATAAAAACTCTCTTGATGCTCTGAGAGATGTCCGGAAACAGTACCGGAGAAACCATGATGCCTTTGAAGTGCCCGATGAAGAACTGCCCGTAATTGGAACAGTGGCAAGCAGTTTTAATGACCAGGGCCTGAATGTTTTTTTTGAACGGTTTCTTGCGTCCCTGAAAGAGAAAGAGCTCATTGACTGGGAAATTCCCGTAATTGAATCCTATTCCCCGCAAGCATCATCACAATCCGCCATAATTCCAATAGAACAGGAGAGCTATCTTTCCGAGATTGCTCTGGAAATTGAAAAGTATCATGAAGATACGGAAACGGCAGCAGGCAATATTAAAAAGCTTGAGGCCCTTGAGATCTGTGAAAAGGAATTCAAGGTTGCGGGGCTTGGCGAAAATATTACAGAGCTCCAAACAGCCATTGGGGCCGAGAACCTGGAAGCGCTTAAAACCTGGGAAACCATACAGGAAGAATACAGCAAGGACGTGAAAATAACCCGTATTCGAAACAAAGAGATTAAAACCGAGCTTAAAGCGGCTTCATTGTCGGGGCTCCCCATATCCAAAATAGCCCTGCCCAAATGTGACAGTAAAGCCGATATTTTCCGGTGGATGAGAAAAGAACACCTCCCCGGCTATTTTCCCTATACTGCCGGAGTCTTTCCCTTTCGACGGGAAGGCGAAGATCCCAGGCGGCAGTTCGCGGGTGAAGGATCTCCTGAGAAAACAAACAAACGGTTCCATTATTTAACACGGAATGATGACGCGAAAAGACTCAGTACCGCTTTTGATTCTCTTTCCCTCTATGGAAATGATCCTACGGAAGAACCGGATATTTTTGGAAAGATCGGGGAGAGCGGAGTTAGTATTTGTACTGTTAATGATATGAAAAAACTCTATGACGGTTTTGATCTCTGCACGCCCAATACCAGTGTGTCAATGACGGTTAACGGGCCCGCTCCCATTATGCTTGCCTTCTTTCTCAATACAGCCATTGACCAGCAGGTAGAAAAATTCAAAGCGGAAAACGGGAAAGAACCAGACAGTGAAGAAGCGGCAGCAATAAAAGCAGCGGTGCTTGAAAATGTAAGAGGAACGGTCCAGGCCGATATCCTTAAAGAAGACCAGGGGCAAAATTCCTGTATCTTCTCAACCGGTTTTGCCCTGAGAATGATGGGGGATATTCAAGAGTACTTTATAAAGAACAAAGTAAAGAATTTTTATTCCGTCAGTATCAGCGGCTATCATATAGCTGAAGCCGGGGCAAACCCCGTAACACAGCTGGCGCTGACTCTTTCCAATGCTTTTACTTATGTTGAATATTATCTCTCCAGGGGAATGAATATCAACGATTTTGCTCCCAATCTTTCTTTTTTCTTCTCAAGCGGTATGGACCCTGAATATAATGTTCTTATACGGGTTGCCAGAAGAATATGGGCTGTTGCCATGAAATACCGTTACGGAGCGAACGAGCAGAGCCAGCGGCTAAAGTGTCACATCCAGACATCGGGAAGATCCCTTCATGCCCAGGATATGCAGTTTAATGATATACGGACTACCCTGCAAGCGCTTATGGCCCTTAATGATAATTGTAATTCCCTCCATACCAATTCCTATGATGAAGCAATAACCACCCCCACTGAAGAATCGGTGCGGCGGGCCATGGCTATTCAGCTTATTATCAGCAAAGAATACGGTGTTTTTAAGAACCAGAATACCATGCAGGGAAGTTTTATTATGGATGAACTTACGGACCTGGTGGAAAAAGCCGTGCTTGATATTTTTCATTCAATCAGCCAGCGGGGCGGTGTGCTTGGCGCCATGGAGACTCATTTTCAGCGAGGCAGAATTCAGGATGAGTCATTGCATTATGAGCACTTAAAGCATACCGGCGATTATCCCATTATCGGGGTCAATACTTATATTAACCCTGAGACGCTCGATGAAAATTATATCCGGCCCGAAATTGAAATGAGAAGGGCCGACTATGAAGAAAAACAGACGCAATTAAATAACCTGATGAAATTTCAGGAACAAAATAAAGACGAAGCGGAAGTTCAGTTGAACGCGCTGCGTGAAACCGTACTTTCGGGCGGCAATATATTTGAGCAGCTCATTGAAACGGTTAAAGCGGCAAGCATGGGGCAAATATCCGGCCTGCTGTATGATGTGGGCGGGAAGTATAGAAGAAATATGTAAAGCAAGGTGATCGGTGGCCCTGCGGGCCGGGTAATCGGTAATCGGTTAAGAAAAGAATGACTCGTAGAGGCGTTGCGTGCAGCGTCTCTGAAACCGGACCAGCGGCAAAAAACCTTGAACTTTTTTTGAAGGAGGAAATAAGAGAGATGGCGAGTAAATTGATAGAGAAGCGGGATGTGGAGTTTGTGCTGTATGAGCAGCTGGATATTTTAGGGCTAACCCAAAAAGAGAAGTTTGAATATTTTTCCAGGGATGAGTTCGATATGGTGCTGGAGCAGGCGCTGAAGTTTGCAGAAAATGAAATGGCTCCAACCTATGAAGAGGGCGACAGGATTGGCGCAAAATGGGAAGACGGAAAGGTTACGCTTCCCGAGTCCTTTCATAAACCATTAAAACTTTACGGAGAAGGGGGCTGGATCGCGGCCTGTGAAGACCCGGAAATTGGCGGCCAGGGACTTCCTATCTCTGTATTTACGGCCTGCAACGAGATGTTTCACGCAGGAAATACGGCGTTGAATTTGTATCCCGGCCTGGCGCACGGAACATTGACCATGGTAATTGAGCATGGTACGGAAGAGCAAAAGAAAAAGTATCTTGAAAAGCTTATGGCCTATGAATGGGCTGCCACTATGGCATTAACGGAACCGGGAGCGGGAAGTGATCTTGCCCGGGTTGCCGCAAAGGCCGTAAAAATTGATGACACGCATTATAAAATATCCGGACAAAAGATTTTTATCACCGGCGGAGACCTGGACACCCATCCCAATGTGGTTCACCCGGTTCTTGCCCGGATTGAGGGCGATCCCGACGGGGTAAAAGGGATTTCCATTTTCCTGGTACCCAAATACCGGGTTTCTGAAGACGGTACTCCCGGGGAATGGAATGATGTAAGCTGTCCCGGAATTGAACATAAGATGGGCCTTAAAGGGTCTGCAACCTGCCAGTTGAGTTTTGGAGACAATGGTGATTGTATCGGAGAGATCCTGGGAGAACCACGCCAGGGGCTTGCGATTATGTTTCTTATTATGAACGAAGAACGGCTCAATGTGGGAGTTCAGTCCCTTGGACTTTCTTCAACCGCCTATCTTCATGCCCTTGAGTACGCAAAGGAGCGGGAGCAGGGGACCGATATTCGAAAAAAAGGAAGCTCTCCCGAAGCTGTGACCATTCTTCATCATCCCGATGTGAGAAGAAATCTTTTACAGATAAAAGCATATGTAGAAGGACTTCGGGCTCTTAATTACTATACCGGCTATTCTATTGATCTGAGAAATTCGGAAACAGACCCGGAAAAGCGGAAAGAGATCGACGGTATCGTTGAATTCTTAACACCCATCTGTAAAGCCTATACTTCGGCAAAGGGGTTCAACCTGTGCAGCGATGCCGTCAATGTATTCGGCGGATACGGTTTTTGCCAGGACTACCCGGTGGAACAGTTTACCAGGGATCAGAAGATAACGGCTATTTATGAAGGAACTAACGCCATCCATTCAATAGACCTGCTGGGAAGAAAAATGGGACTTAATAAAGGCGGGATATTTAAAAAAATTATGGATACCATTCAGGAAACCATTGATACGGCATCAGCGAATCCTTCATTGAAGAAGTACGCTGAGAATGTAGGTGCTGCACGGGAAAATCTTATGGATGCTGCCGAACATCTTCGGACAATCATGAGCAATGGAGAAATACCCAGAGCCTTCCAGGACAGTCTTCCGTACCTGGAAATTGTGGGCGATACCATTCTCGGCTGGATGCATCTCTGGCAGCTCTCTATTGCGGCAGGAAAACTGGACGAGCTTTTCGCGTCAAAAGGCGCTGCAAGTGATGAAGAAAAGAAGGCTCTTATTAATGATAATAAGGACGCGGCTTACTATTCGGGCAAAGTCCATTCGGCCAGGTATTTCATATCAAAAATTCTTCCCCTCACTGAAGGAAAAATAAAAGCCGTGAAAGATGAAGACTGCTCATGTCTTGATATTGAAGACGCGGCATTTGGGGCCCTATAAATTATTATCGTACGTACGGGCACGGCGCGCCGTGCCCGTACGTACGATAAAGCTCAAAATAGCAATATTTTTATAATTACCCTTGACCTTTTCCAATTATTTATATATTTTAGTACTATATATAATTATCATCCCCGGTAATCAAATCAATTTGAAGTACAATAATAGACATATATCAGCATTTTAGCGATATCACCCTTATTATTTGTATTAGACAGGTTAAGGGTGAAAATTTGTATAAAATTAAGAAGAAAATACTAAGGTATAATAATAAATAAGGAGAAATCGATATGCCAAATGAAGGAGATTTTGTAGCAATAAGTTATATTGGTAAATTAGAGGATGGCGAAATATTCGACAGCACAGAAGGCAGACCGCCTTTTGAGTTCCAGTATGGTTCCGGAATGGTTATTCCCGGTTTTGAAAAGGCTGTTGCCGATATGGAAGTCAATCAGGAGAAGGATTTTGTTATTGAACCGGAAGACGCTTACGGGGACTATGATGATTCCCTGGTCCACCGTTTTCCTCTTGAGCATATGAAAAGCCAGTTTGACCCTAAAGAAGGGATGATGATAGGTATTCAAACCGAAGATGGACGGCAGATTCCCGGTACAATTACCGAGATTTCCGATACTGAGGTAGTTGTTGACCTGAACCATATGCTGGCTGGAAAAAAGCTCTTTTTTAATATTCAACTGCTTGAAATTAACAGCGAGCCAAAATATGCGCAAGAAGGCGGATGCGGATGCAGTGATGACAGCTGCAGCGATGACAGCTGTAGCGATGACAGCTGCGAACCGGGCTGCTCTTGCTAAAACCTGTAACGTGGGGTTAAAACCCCACGTTATGAGAATAAAAAAGTTAAATCCTCCATTAGCTTCCAAAAACCAAAAAGTACTTGAAATAATTTATTTTCCCGGAATTATGTCACCTTGATTCAATGCAGCATAATGCCTTTCCCTGTTCTTTTAAATGAACTATTGATAATAACAGGAATAATTATTTACAATAAGCTGGTTTTGTCTATAAAATGAAAACTGAATATATACAGAGTGAAGAGCCCGATCTATTTTCTTATTCTGCCGGTCTGGAACCTGCTGTTAAAGAGCAGCAGGAAGAGGAGATTAAGGGGGAGTCCGGTCTTCATCGTCTTTTTAAAACAGCGGTGTTTAACAATGACGCCTGGTTTTCTCTTAAGGCAGAATCCTATCTTTTACAGCTGGCTTACGCCAATAATAAGATCCTGTCACTTTCTAATTCCAGGACACGGATACTGGCTCACCAGGTGGAGAGTACCTATAAAATAGTGAGCGCGTTAAAACAGCGTTTTCTCATAGCTGATGAAGTTGGCCTGGGCAAGACTATTGAAGCGGGACTGGTTATTAAAGAGTTTATTTACCGGTATAATTATAAAAGAATAATGATTGCCTGTCCGGCTTCTCTTTTATACCAGTGGCAGGCGGAAATGCAGAGTAAATTTAATGAGCATTTTGTAATACTGGACCGGAAGGGCTTGAACAAGGCAATGGCCGTTGTTGGGGAAAACGGAAATCCCTGGGAGGTGAACGACAAAATAATCTGTTCACTCGATTTTATAAAAAATGACGCTTTTACTGCCGATCTTAAGGAAACGAAGTGGGACGCAGTAGTCTTTGATGAAGCTCATCGCTTGAGAAGGGATGCCAACAAAAGCACCCTGGCATATACGGCTGCGGAAATTGTCGCGGAAAGAACAAAGTCATTGCTGCTTCTTTCGGCAACTCCTTTTAGAGGAAAACTTGAGGAACTCTATTATCTCATTGCCCTTCTGGACAAAAATATTCTTGGTCCCTTTCATCCTTTTTATAATGAATACTGTTTGGAAAATTCCGAACTGGGTTCATTAAAAGAAAAACTTTCCCAGGTAGTAATCCGGAGAACCAAGAATGAGATAGGCGGATTTACCAAAAGATTTGCCAAAACCATAAAATTTGAACTTTATCCCGATGAACGGCACCTGTATGATGAGACCACCAGGTATGTGGCAGAGGAATTTAACCGGGCACTCCAGCAGGAGAACAGGGCTGTGGGATTTGTGATGGTGGCTTTCCAGAAGCTCCTTGATTCATCTTCTCACGCCCTTTATATTGCCCTGAAGAGAAGGATGGGACGCCTGCAGGAAATGGTAAACCGGGCCGAACAAGGGCAGAGTCTCATAGAAGAGGCCTACGTACAGTACGACAAAAAGTTGAAAGAAAGCCCCGGAAGACAGGGGGATTTTAATCTTCTTGAAGATTTTGCAGATATAGCAGATCTT
Source organism: bacterium (assembly GCA_024224995.1). The sequence goes on from JAAENB010000549.1 coordinate 11,277, forward strand.
GAAGATATGGAAGATATGGAAGAAAGGGGAGTTGTGCCCGTAGCCGTATCTGTTGAGAAGACAGTTGCCGAACTGAAAGAGGAAATAAAGACCCTGAAACGCCTGGTGCGCATTGCAGAGCGGGTGGGGGAGAATAAAAAAGGGGAAAGCTTACTGGAATTATTAAAGACCCTGAAAGCAAAGGGCTGTAAGAAGTTTTTAATTTTTACCCAGTTTCGAACTACCCAGGATTACCTGGAAAACCTGCTCAGTGATTATTCCGTTGAGGTCTTTAACGGTTCCATGAACGCGGTCCGGAAAGAAGACGCAATGCTTGCTTTTAAACAGGATATCGAGATCCTCATCGCCACTGAAGCCGGAGGGGAAGGGCGCAATATGCAGTTTTGCCATGTACTCGTAAACTATGATCTTCCCTGGTCACCGCTTAAAATAGAGCAGCGTATAGGACGGATCCATCGTTTTGGCCAGCCCAGGGATGTTCTGGTATATAATTTTTCAACCAGCGGAACTGTAGCGGAACGGATCCTGGAAGTTCTCACGAACAAACTCCGGCTGTTTGAAGAGTCCATTGGTGCCCCCGACATTATGCTGGGACAAATTGAGGATGAGTTAAAGCTGAATAATCTTTTTATGGAAATGGTGGCTGGACGGAAGAAGGCAAAGGCCGTTGATGAAGAGATTGAGGAACGGGTTGAAGCGGCAAAGAGGAGCTATGAAAAGATTTCGGATTTAACGCTTACCGGGAGAATGGATTTTAACTATGATGAATATTACCGCATAACCCTTAAGGAACGGGAGTTTTGCAACAGCCGGATTGAAAATTTTATAAACAGGCTGCAAGAGGCTGATGAATATTATTCCCGGTACATAGGGCTTAAACATAAAACCAATGGCTTGTATCCCATACGGTCCAGTGAGTTGGATGAAGAGGTCAAGGGAAAATACGGGACGTTTAAAAGTGAAGTAGCCCTGGAAAACGATAACCTGGAGTTCCTTGCTTTTGGTCATCCAATTGTTAACAAGCTTATTGATTATTGCCAGGAAGAGCAGTTCGGAGGATTTACCGGCATTAAAGTAATAAACTATGACCGGCCTTTTTTTGGAATACTGTTTAATTATATTGTAACGTTTGATTCGGTTTCCGAGACAAAGGAATTTTTTCCTATTCTTGTTGATCCCGAAGAATTTATCGCTGAGTACGAACTTGATGAGCTGGAAAGAGAATCGGCCCAGCAGGATTTTTTAACCGGTTTCGATACACGGCCCTATGGCGATAAGATTGCAGACGCGGTCTTGAATTCGGAAGAATATTTTTCCCGGGCACGGAAACGTTTAAAAAGAAAAGTCGATGAAAAGATCTTTGATATGAGTGACAGTCTTGATATACACATTGACCCTGAGCTTGAGAGGATACAGGAGTCCTATAGTAGAAGTATCAAAGAGCTTGAGGAGAAGCTGGCGATACAGGAAGGCCAGATGAAATGGTATGGCAAGAATATGAAGGGTGCCATTACCAGAACCCGGAACAAGATTAGCAAAGCGGAACGGGAGCGGGATCATTTGATAGCCCGGTATAAAGGGTATATGGGAATAAAAACTTCGATTCAGCTGCTCAATGTAGGGATCTTTATTGTAACATAGGGGCACCAGGCTAGCACCCCATTTGCCGTGGCTAAAATATTTTATCCCAGATCCAATTTACTACGGCCAGGACAGCTCCGCTTATGAGGAGGGAAGATGTTTTTGTTATCTCCAGTTTGTCCGTAATTTTGTCTGTTACCCAGATTACCGTAGTATAAATAGCCCAGCTGATAATAGCGCTGAATATTCCAAATGTTACTTTGTTAACCACCCATCCCGCAGCTCCTAAAACATTTGAAAGAATAATGTCGACACCTACTAAAATAGCTGTTACCACTAAAAGACCCGGCAGCTCAAGAACAAAGTCATCAAGAATTCTGCTTAAGGCATAGAGTATTCCGGCGTATAAAACCCCTAGTAAAAGTATCTTAAGTATAACGGTAAACATGGTTTTTCCTCCCTGGTTTTGTGCTGTTTCATTACTATTGTTACTATTGGAATAAGACTACACCGGGAAGGAAAAAAAATCAACCACTTTCTGAAAAGCGGTACAGTTATCTCTTGACTTTTTTACGTATGAAAATTAAATTCTGTCCAATTTTTGTTTAATTTTGCTGATAAATTATTATTTAGCAGAAACCGCCGGGACGGTTTAATAAATAAAAGGCAGGGGGTCTTTTCATGGGAGATAAAGAACTTCTTCTGGAATTGCAAGAGGATATCGATCGGGAACTATCGAGGGTAGAGTTTGACGGCATTCACTCATATAAGGACGTGGGCTATAATGTTGACCATAATGGTTTTATTATTGGGCTCAATTTATCCAATTTAAAGCTCAGCTACCTTCCTTCTTCAATTCCAAAGATGGAACAATTAATGCTGCTTAACCTGACCGGCAACCAGCTGCCCGAGATCGATGAGGAGATTGCCGGGCTGGTGAATTTAATGGAGCTTGATGTGAGCAATAACCAGGTGCAGGATTTGTCCCCGGTAATTTGCACATTGCATAAATTATTTAAGCTCGACATCCATGGGAATTTACTCAGCAGTCTGCCGCCGGATATTGGCGACCTTCGGCTTTTAAAGCTGCTCGATCTGCGGCATAACAGGCTTACGGGCCTTCCTCCTGAGATAGGGAAATTGCAGAATTTGAGATACCTGTTTTTGAACGGTAACGAGCTCACATCACTTCCCGGAGAGATCGGTTCTCTTCGGAGCCTGTACAGGCTCTATTTAAGTGATAACCGGCTTACCACGCTGCCCAGGGAGATTACCGCGTTAAAAATGGACATCTTATGGGAAAAAATATATTTCAGCCAGGGAATTAATTTATATAACAATCCTCTTGAGGTTCCCCCGGTAGACATTGTTATGGAGAGCAAAGAAGCGATAGTTAATTATTTTGATTCCCTTGAGCCCGCCGCTATTGACCGGTGAACCTGGATGGTTATACCGGTATAAAAAAATCTCAATGAAATGTTTAATAAATTAAAAGAATCAGGCGGAGGATAATAGGTTGACGTTTCCCCCCCCTTTTTGGAAATTAGCATAATCAATAAGGCTAATTTCCAAGGAGAATTAATATGGCACAAATAATAGACGGAAACGCGGTCTCAAGTGAGATCAGGGAATCAATAAAGAATGAAGTTGTCCGGGTACAGGAGAAGCATAATCTCGTTCCGGGGCTCTCGGTTGTAATTGTGGGGGCCGATCCCGCGTCCCAGGTGTATGTACGGATGAAGAATAAACGATGCGCGGAAGTGGGGATTAAATCGTTTCCTTACGAATTACCCGAAGAGACCACGCAGGAAGAGCTGCTCTCACTGGTAGATGAGCTTAACAATAATAAGGAAGTAAACGGTATCCTGGTACAGCTTCCCCTCCCCAAACACATTGATGAAAAAACCGTGATCAACGCCATCAACCCGGCTAAGGATGTGGATGGGTTTCACCCGGTCAACACGGGCAAGCTTATGAATGGTGAAGATGACTGTTTTTTGCCCTGTACGCCTTACGGCTGCCAGGAACTGATCTCCAGGAACGTGCAGGATCTTAAAGGAAAGCATGTTGTTGTTGTGGGGAGAAGCAATATCGTTGGCAAGCCCATTGCCAATATGATGCTGCAAAAAAATGACCGGGCCAACTGTACAGTGACCATCTGTCATACCGGTACAAAGGATATGGCATATTTTACCAGGCAGGCCGATATCCTTGTTGTGGCAGCAGGCCATCCAAATACCATTACCGGTGATATGGTTAAAGACGGAGTCGTTGTTATTGATGTGGGAATGAACAGGACTCCTCACCCGAAAGAGGAAGGCAAAACAAAACTTACGGGAGATGTTAACTTTGATGAAGTTTCAGAGCGTGCTTCCGCAATAACCCCGGTTCCCGGTGGAGTAGGGCCTATGACTATAGCCATGCTGCTTAAGAATACGCTGAGAGCCTTTAAAATGCATAATGGGATTGAGTAACGAGGGGTTTTTATAAAAGGGGAGGGGCAAGCCCTCCCCTGGTGGTATTATGAGTAATCTTTAAGAACGTTATTCGCGATAACAAGTCTTTGTATTTCGGAAGTACCTTCGTAAATCTCGGTAATACGGGCATCACGATAGAATCGTTCAACCGGGTAATCTTTGGTATAGCCGTAACCGCCGAATATCTGGATAGCTTTATGGGTAACTCGGTGAGACGTTTCGGAAGCATAGAGTTTTGCCATTGCGGCCTCTTTGGAATAGAGCTGCCGTTTTCCTTCGCATTTTTGCATGCAATTCGCGGCATTGTAGACCAGCCACCGTGAAGCGGCAATCTCTGTTGCCATGTCGGCCAGCATCCACTGAATAGCCTGAAAGTTCGATAATGACTTGCCGAACTGTTTTCTTTCAAGCGAGTATGCTGCGGCTTCGTCAAGCGCTGCCTGTGCAATACCAAGAGCCTGTGACGCGATTCCCACACGGCCGCCGTCAAGGGTATGCATGGCAATTTTGAAACCCTCTCCCAGTTTTCCAAGGAGGTTTTCTTCGGGGATTTCACAGTTGTCGAAAATGAGCTCTGTTGTTGAAGAAGCGCAAATTCCAAGTTTGTCTTCGGATTTACCAACACTAAAGCCGGGAGTGTCGTATTCTACGATGAAGAAGCTTAATCCTTTATGGCCAATTCCTTTTTCAGTAACAGCCGTAATTACCGCCACATTGGCAACGCCGCCGTTGGTGATGAAGTTCTTGGTACCGTTAAGGACCCACTTGCCGTCTTTTAATTCGGCAGTTGCTTTTGTTCCGGAAGCGTCGGAACCGGCTTCAGGTTCCGTAATACCAAAACAGCCGATCCATTCACCCGTAGTGAGCTTTGAAAGGTATTTTTCTTTTTGCGCGTCTGTTCCGAAGTAGTATATGGGGGAAAGACAGAGAGAGTTATGAGCAGATACAATCACGCCCGTGGATGCGCATCCTCTTGACAGTTCCTCAACCGCGATAGCATAGCTGAGATAATCCATGCCTGAGCCGTTATATTTTTCCGGGTATACAACTCCCATTATACCCATTTCGGATAGCTTTTTTACATGTTCCCAGGGAAATTCGTGGGTTTTGTCGTAGTGCTCTGCTTTGGGCTTCAGCTCGTTCTCTGCGAAACTGCGGCACATGTCTTTGAGCATCTGTTGCTCTTCGCTTAAATTAAAGTCCATTGGATACCTCGCATATCGTAAATATTTATTATTTTTCTGTTGTTTGAGAAGTAATGATTTAACAAAAAATAATTTCCCCGTATTTGTCAAGGGAATAAATACATAGAATGGGCTTTGGTGTTTATTAAAAACCATACGATTTGTTGAACGGTGTTTCGCAGGCGCTGCCGGGAGTGAGCTTCTCAGAGCTCTTATAAAGAGCTCTGAGGTCACGGCAATTTTCCTGCTTGACTTCTAATTAACAGGTGTTAGGGTTAACAAAATATCGCACTCTTGTAAGGTTTTTCATACAATGACAAAAGAATTTAATATTACAGGAACTTGTATTCCGGCAAAGCATTATATGGCCAACATTTCGGCTAAAGTGGACCAGATTTTGGATCTGGTTGAAAAAGGGTATTATTTTACTATTAATCGCCCCCGCCAGTATGGGAAAACTACGATGATATTCATGGTAGAGCAGGCGTTAAAAAAAAGAGATGATTACCTTGTAATTGATACCAGTTTTGAAGGGGTTGGAGATGCCCTGTTTGAAAATGAAAAAGTTTTTAGTAAGTGCTTCCTTGAATTGCTTGCGAGAAGATTGCGATTTACAGATAAAGAGTCATCCGGTTTTTTTAAAGAGGCCGCAGCTACCGTGAAAAATCTAAATGGTTTATCTGCGGTAATAACGGATTTTATCCTTGAAAAAGAGAAAAAAACGGTCCTTCTTATTGATGAGGTCGACAAATCGAGTAATAACCAGTTATTCTTAAGCTTTATCGGCATGCTCCGAAATAAATACCTGGACAGGAATAAAGGCGCAGACTATACTTTTCAGTCTGTGATCCTGGCTGGTGTACACGATATCAAAACCTTAAAGCTGAAGATCCGGCCCAATGAAGAGAAGAAATACAACAGCCCCTGGAATATAGCTGTTGACTTCAAAGTTGACCTCAGTCTTTTCCCTCATGAGATTGCCCCAATGCTTGAGGAGTATTCACGTGAACAGAATGTCTCTATGGATATTAAAGCAATATCGGAACGGTTATTTTATCATACTTCCGGCTATCCCTTCCTGGTGAGTAAACTTTGTAGAATGATTGATGAAGATTATTTACCGGGAAAGGATGAACGTACATGGGATGTGTTGGATCCGGATAAGGCGGTTACAGCCCTGGTAGAGGAGTCAAATACCAATTTCGACAGTCTTATTATCAACCTGGAAAATAATCCCGAACTTCATGACCTGGTTTTGGATATCGTTATCGACAGCAAGGAGGTAAGCTATACCGTTCATAATCCTGTTATCAACCTGGGTATTCTGTATGGTATTTTCGGCAGGTCGGAAGAGAACAAGATCAAGATCCATAACCGGGTTTATGCCGAACTTATTTATAGTTATCTCAGTTCAAAGATAGAGACCTCGCCCTCCTCCAACCAGATGGGTGTGTACAACTACCGGGATAATTTTATTGAAGAGGACGGAAGCCTTAATTTTGAAAAAGTGCTTTTTAAGTACCGGGAGTTCATGAAGAAAGAATATAGTGTGCGCGATATAAACTTTCTTGAACGTGAATACCGCCTGATTTTTCTTGCGTTCATGAGGCCTATTTTAAACGGCAGGGGCTATGACTTTAAAGAGCCCCAGGTTGGGAGTGAGCAGCGTATTGACATTGTTGTGACCTATGAAAAATGGCGCTACCTCATTGAGCTTAAAAAATGGTATGGCCCGGCCTACCATAAAAAGGGCCTGGTTCAGCTGGCGAATTACCTCGACCTCTTAAACCTGGATAAGGGCTTTTTGCTCATCTTCGATACCCGGAAAGAGAGCGGGCAGGTGGGGGAGACTGCTACAGAGACGGTTCAGGGGAAAGAGATTTTTATGATGTGGATATAGTCTTCTCAGAGCTCTTATAAGGAGCTCTGAGAACTTTTGCTATTTTACGGCAATTTTTTCAACTCCTGCAACTTTTTTGAGCAATCTATCAATGGAAGCCACTTTTTCTTTTAACAGTTCGTTTTCTTTTTTAAGAGCCGTTGTTTCTCTGCGCAGAGCAGCACTCTCCTTGCGGAGTTCCACACTTGCTTTCCTGAGCTCAATACTCTCTTGATTCAGGACGATATTTTCCCGGTGCTGCTCTTTCACTGCTTCAACCAGCACAGCTGTAACCTTGTTATAGGCAACAGACTTGTATCCTTTCGTGTCGGTATGGACAAGTTCGGGCAGGACTTTTTCCACATTCTGGGCAATGAAACCGATTTGCCGGTCCTTGCCAAAGTTCCTGTTCTTGAACTTGTTTACCCGCCAGTTGTAGTAGACACCGTTCAGTAAAAGAACTTTTTCCATGGCGCCTGAGAGGGGGGTGATGTTTTTCTTAAAACGGATGTCCGAGGCGCAGGTTCCGTTTACGGAAGTGATTGTTCCGGCTACGGAAAGGTTTCCTCCCATGCTTACAAGACCCGTATCCTGTTGTATCATCAACCAGTCTCTTACTCCTTTTTGAGCTATTGTAAAAAAGTTACTGCTTGTTGTTCCAAAATACCATGTTTTTGCCGTATCGGTATTTGTTGTTGATATTATACCACCAAAACCGCCATTGCCGGATACATGTAATATAGATGTTGGGTTTACCGTTCCAATGCCGATATAGCCGGTATTGGTAATTCGCATTCCTGCATATCCTGATACCCAGGGAGCAATTACCAGGTTTCCCGTATTTAGTGCGCCCTCGGAAAACATGATCACTTTATCGCCATTTTGAACCAGCCCATTCCCCTGTCCTTGTTGGGCATTAGGTATGGTGGCAATCGAATCTGAGGAGTTTCTTACTAATAAACCGTTGTCGAGCCCGGCATCATTGATATTTACTGTAAGTTTATGTGTTGGATTTGTTGTACCAATCCCCACATTCCCTGAGTCGGAAATTACAATATCGGCAGTATTGTCCCCGGAGCTGAGATGTAAACCGGAGCCCGTATCTGCGCTTGTCCAGATGCGGCCTTTTTGATTACCGTCACTGTCCTGGAAAATGATATCACCGGCATCATTGCCCATTGCTTCAAAAAAGAGGTTCCCGTTTTCACGAATGCGGACATTCCCGTCGAAGTCCTTAACATCTTCGGGTTCAGGTTCCGGGGACACGTTATCGGACGGGGTTTCGTTAAAGCCGCCGTCTTCGCATCCTGCCAGGGAAACAAGCCCCAGGGCGAACATGAATATCAAACAACAATTAATAAGATTTTTTGAGAATTTTACAAATTTTTTCATAGATATTACTCCTTTAATATTGTCTGCCGGCGGGGGAGGGCGTTCCGGCTTATTATATATCAATAATTATGCAAGATTCGTGCCAAAAGGTTGATAAAAGGTTGATAAAGGGCTTTTTTGATAAAAAAGTCGCGGTTTTCCAGTGTAATGACCTCAGAGCTCTTATAAAGAGCTCTGAGGTCATTGCAAAACCCGGCCGCGCTGTCAGGAACTAACAACAGCTGTCAGCCCGGGACAGACTATTATCACCCTTATTCTTTTTTTTCGGGTCTGCTTTCCTGCTTGACTTCACCGGAGTAGCGATAAGTATACAGGGCAGCGTTGTAATCATTGATAAGGCAGAAATAATGGCATACAAGATACTCCTGGTATCACCCCCAATATTCGATTTTTATACCACATCGGGCAGGAGAGAGCCCCTTGGGCTGCTCTATATCAAAGAGGCGCTGGAACAGCTTGAAAATGTATCCGTGGAAATATACGATACCCGGAATTCGGGCAAGGTAAAGAAGGTTCGGCGCCCGGAGTGTTTCAATTACCTGCGGGATATTTACGTAGAAGACACCTCCTGTTTTTCCCTGTTTTTTAACTTCTACCGCTACGGCGATTCCTATAATAAGATAATCAAAAAAATAAAAACAGGCGCCCATGACCTGGTAGGGATTTCGAGCCTTTTTAGCGCCTATCACCCTGATGTTGAAGACCTGGCCCGGAGAATAAAAGCAGAGACCAATGCCCTGGTAGTGCTGGGAGGCTGGGCTCTAAACGCGGGAGAAAACGAATTCAAGGAGCTCAAAAAAAAGACTCATGCCGATATTCTTCTGCCCGGAGACGGCGATATAACCATGCCCCGCCTTGTTAAGAGTCTTCTTAAAGAATCCCAGGAAGAATCTACCGGAACCGCAGGCAGTCTCTTCCTGGAATCCTACCCGCGCCGGGAGAAACTCCACACCTTTCGGGGGAAAAAGATCGCGGCAGTCTCCACAAGCAAAGGCTGCCTTTACCGCTGCGCCTTCTGTTCCATACACAGGAATCATACCTTTACGCCCCGGGATCTGCGATCAATAGAACAGGAGATACAATACCTGGCAAACATGGGCGTTCAAATAATCGACTTCGAGGACGATAACCTTTTTTATTCCCGGGATTTCACCAGGCAGCTTTTAGACCTCTTAAAGCACTATCATCAAAAATATGGTATACGGTATATGGCAATGAACGGCATTACCGCCCCAAACCTTGCTCCCTTTGCAGAGGAAGCAATTGAAGCCGGGTTTATGGAATTTAACCTGTCCCTGGTAAGCGGCAGCGGTCCTCTTTTGCAAAAGATCTCACGCCCAAAATTCCGGGAAGCCATAGAAGAGATAACAGCAATAAACCGGGGCAGGGTAGATCTCCTGGTCTTTGTCATTGGAGGGCTTCCCGGCGCGTCAAAAAAAGAACTCATCGAAGATATCACAGCCCTGGCAGCTCTTCCCGTTACGATCGGGTTTTCCCCGCTCTACCTGCTCCCGGGGATCGATATTTTTGAGGATATGGGCATCCCTTCCGAAAGAAGGCTGCTCCGGGGAAGCGCCCTTTACCGCTTTGGTCCCGGTTTTTCCAGGGAAGATATTGTCTCCATATGGAAATACGTTAGAATGATAAACCACCTAAAATCGATAACCGGACCCATGAGCCCGGAAGATAAAGAGAATCTTGATTATTTCAGGAAATCTCTGGCGGAGAAACGCTGGTATCACCGGAGAAAAGATGGTTCCTGGTATTCGGGAATTCCTTTTGAGATTGACCTGCCCTTCTCAGAGCTCTTTTAAAGAGCTCTGAGGTCAAAATGACCCCAAAATCCAATAAAAAAGGCGCCGTTGTAAAAACCGCGCCTTTTTTGATCTGAAACCGTAAAAAGTCCGGTTTAGTCGTAAGTCTCAGCACCCAGGTGTGTAACAGGAGTTTCGTTCATGAGCCACCTGAGAGTATTCTTAAGTCTCATAAGCTGAATGAAAAGATCGTGTTCTGCCTCTTCACCGGGAGCATGCTGCGGACTTTTCCAGTAAAAGGAAAGCCATTCCTGGTTGCCCGAGAGCGACGCTCTTTGTGCCAGATCCAGGAAGAGAACCAGGTCGAGAACAATTGGAGCGGCCAGGATGGAGTCCCTGCAGAGGAAATCTACCTTTATTTGCATGGGATAGCCGAGCCATCCAAAAATGTCAATGTTGTCCCATCCTTCTTTGTTGTCCCCGCGAGGCGGATAGTAATTAATTCTAACTTTGTGATAAAAGTCTTTATAAAGATCGGGATACCGGTCGGGCTGAAGTATCTGGTCCAGGACCGAAAGCTTGCTGACTTCTTTGGTCTTGAAAGATTCCGGGTCATCAAGAACTTCACCGTCCCTGTTCCCAAGAATATTCGTAGAGAACCAGCCGGAGATACCCAGCATACGGGCTTTAAAACCGGGAGCAAGGATGGTTTTCATTAATGTTTGACCGGTTTTGAAATCGCTTCCCGTCATGGGAACATTATTTTTTTCACCCAATTCCCAGAGAGCAGGGATGCTGTTTGCCAGGTTTGGAGCTCCATTGGCAAAGGGCATGCCAAGAGAAAGGGCAGCGTAAGCATAAATCATGCTGGGAGCAATTCTGGGGTTGCTTTCTTTAAGGGCTTTTTCAAAATTTTCAAGAGTGTCATGAATGCCGGGAATCATTTCCTGGTATATTTCCGTGCTGCCGCACCAGACCATAACCACACGGGTAAGGTTTTTTTCTTTTTTGAAGTTAAGAATGTCGTCTTTAACCATCTGGGCCTGGTCCCAGAGAGTGGGAGCTTTTTTAACCCATGAACCATCAAGTTTTTTTACATAATTTGTGTCGAAAACAGCTTTCCAGGGTTTAATCGCCGATAGATCATCTTTTATGAGGTCATAATCGTCTTTTTTCAGTACACTGGCATTAACCGCAGCTTCATAAACCGTATCTTCGAAGATGTCCCAGCCGCCGAATTCAATATCATTAAGGTTTGCCAGGGGAACGAAATCTTTAATGTTAACATCTCTGGCGTTTTCGCCTTTTCCAAGGCGAATTTTTCCCAGCTGGGTTAATGAACCAATAGGTTTGTTCAGGTCTTTTTTTACGAGTAGAACTCCTGCTATAAATGTTGTACCAACAGCTCCAAGGCCGGGGATTACAACTCCTAATTTTCCTTCCGGGGCTTTTATGTCTGTATTTTTTAAAACCACTTTTTTCTCCTTATGTTCTCTGAAACTCTAATTTGCAGCTCAATCAAATATTGTACAGAATGATCTTTTTAACCAGGTCAGTGCTGCACAGTTATTAACAATTTAATGTATTCAACTATAAATATGAGTCTTGTATATATCGTCAAGAATAATTAATATTATTATTGGCATTACCAGGAGGAAGAGCGGATTATTTTTAAGAAATATTCCTAAATTAGCACAATTTGTATTGATTTTTTTCTTTTTTGCTTGAATATTCTTTTAACCCGTATAGACCTTGAGAAAACTTCAAACTTTTATGAACAGGGAAAAGATATGGCAATATCAAAAGCGGAAAGAACAGCATATAACCTGGAGATCAAGGATGCCAGGAAAGAAGCGGAGGAGACGAATAAGCATATTAAGACCCTGCTCGTAAAGAAGAAAAAGGCGGCGAATATAGAAAGCTATTATAATATGGAAATAGCAACATATATGATGGATGTTATCTCATTGTATCTGAAGATGAATAGTTTATCTCTGGAAATGCTGGGAATAAAGAATGATAAGTTTTTAACAGAGTCCCGGAAAGATTTTTATAAAGTAATCCAATTGATGGAAGAGATTGTGGGAGCCGACATAGACCGGACACTCCGTGCCAATAACGAATACCTGGTAAAGATTGATAAGTTTAATCCTGAACAGATTCTGCATTATGTCCAGAGGATTCATAAGTTTTTTGTTGAACTGAAAAACGGAATAGGGGGGGATTCCAAGTGGAAATGGTCCTTTGTGGAGCTGCAGGCCAGGGTTGCCGTAATCACAAAGAATATAACAAATTTTTCGGATTTTGCCAAATTACGGGACCCGCGTACCGAATATTATTATGACAGGCGTGAATTAATGCAGTTATGCAAAGATGAACTGGCTGAAGCGGCAAAGCAGTACCGCACAAAGTATGAACTGTCCGGAAAGGCCAGGGATGATCTAAAAAAATCGATAGAATTGCTTGCTGCACTACGAAAGATCCATGTATTGTTTGGAGAGGACGCAGAAGCAACACGGTTAAAAAATACGATAGACGCAACGAAACAGGCTCTTAAAGCTGAAGATGAGGCCAAGGATAGCAAGAAAAAGAAGTAGAGGGGTCTCAATTCCTGCCATTTTATGAAGGAAATACCGTAAAAAATTATATTTTTCTATTTTGCGCTTGACTATTATGCCTTTTTTTATTAATTTATTATTAGCACTCGTAAACATTGAGTGCTAATAGTGAGTTGGTGCAGTGAATCAAAAAAGTGAATCAAAAAAAATATAAAATTTTATGACAAATAAGGCTGCAAATGAAAGACCGCTTGATGAGAGAGAAGCGGCAATACTCAGGGCAATAGCTCATGAATATATTGTAACGGCAAAACCTGTTGGTTCCCGTTCTTTTGTGCAAAAGTATTCATTTTCTATTTCCCCGGCAACAATGAGGAATATCATGTCCGATCTGGAGGGGATGGGATTTCTGATGCAGCCTCACACTTCAGCGGGAAGGATCCCTACGGATAAAGGGTACCGGTTTTATGTTGATTCTCTTCTGGATACGTATGAACTTTCATTGTCAGAGGAGATAAAGATCAAAGAAGAGGAGATGATTAAAAGAGAATTGCAGTTAGACAAGATATTTTCTTCTCTTACAAAGATGCTTTCGCTTGTGTCGAAGTATGCGGGTGTAATTCTTACTCCGAAACCTGATTTGACAGTTGTAAAGAGGATAGAGCTTGTTCCCCTTGATGGGAATGAGATCTTATTGATCCTGGTTGCGAGAACCGGTATGGTAATAACGAAAAAGGTTATAATCTCGGTTACGATCCCGCAGGATGATCTGTATATATTTTCCCGGTATTTGACCGGGGAATTGTGCGGATACCCGTTATATGAGATCAAGAATAAAATTTTCAACAAACTGAGGAATGACCGGCTTGCGGGAATGAATAAGGATATGGCTCTTGATATAGCGGAGCTGGCGTTTAGTGAAAGTGATGAACCGGAGCTTCATATTGATGGAATTGAGAACCTGTTAAAGATCCCGGAGATGGTTGAGAAGGAAAGGCTGGACAGTCTCTTGCGGATAATTGAAGAGAAGAATGTTTTACGGGACATTCTAAACAGGAACCTGGAAAGAGATGGTGTTTTAACATTAATAGGAAATGAAATAGCGCATGCGAAGGTCACCGGCTGCAGCATGGTTACGGCTTCATATAAGATCGGTAATAAGCGGGTTGGAGTTGTTGGAGTGATTGGCCCAACACGGATGGATTATGAAAAAGTGGTGCCGCTTATTGATTATACGGGCAGAGTGTTGTCCGATTTGTTGACAAAGATGTCGAAGTGATCTTGCATGTGAAAATAGAAATGTATTGCGTTTAGAGAGGATAAAAATGAAAAAAGAGACAGTATCAAAGGATGTAGAAGAAAAGGATGATATTGCCGAACCGGTGAATACGGGGGATAGCAAAGCAGGGGAGGATGAGTCTCTTGAAAAAGAGACGGCCCGGGACAATAAGAACGCCGAAGCAGACGATACGTATGAGGAGGGATCTGTTGATGAGTTAACGAAGATTCTTTCCGAAAAGGAGGATGAGGTTTCGAGAGTCAATAAGGAACTGGACTCAATGAAGGATCTGCTTCAGCGAAGACAGGCCGATTTTGAGAATTTTAAAAAAAGGACTTTGAAACTCCAGGAAGACTATAAGAAGGTTGCGGTTAAGGATTTTGCTCTTGACATTATAATGATTAATGACGATCTTATAAGGGCTATAGAAGCATCATCTAATATCAATAAAGAAGAGTCTGGCGAAACAGTTCATGATTCCTTTGCTGAAGGTGTTTCAATGATATCAAAGAGAATTGAAGAGACGTTGGGCAAATACGGTATTGTTGAGATTGAAGCTGCGGAGCAGGAGTTTGATCCCAATTTTCATGAAGCCGTAGAAATAGAGGCAATTGATTCGGTTTCGGTTGATACGGTAACAAAGGTGTATCAGAAAGGATTCAGGATTGAAGACCTGGTGGTGCGAAGTGCGAAGGTGAGAGTAGCGAAGCCCATGTCGCAGGCTCCACCGGTAGAGAGTGAAACTCCTGCCGAAGAAGAGGAAAAGGCAGGGGAGGAAAATTAGAAGTATTTAATACCTCTCAGTGAGAGGGAATGAATTAGAATAAATCAGATTTTTGAAAATTAATCTTTAAAATCGAGAAAGGAGCTTAACAAATGAGTAAAATTATTGGCATAGACCTTGGAACAACAAATTCTTGTGTAGCAGTAATGACCGGAGGGGAGCCGACAGTTATATCAAATTCCGAGGGGCAAAGAACTACCCCGTCAATTGTTGCATATACAGAAAAAGGAGAGAGACTGGTTGGGCAGGTAGCAAAGAACCAGATAATTACCAACCCGGAAAATACCATACGATCGGCAAAACGGTTTATGGGGCGCAGGTATAACGAGATTGATAGTGAGATCAAGATGGTACCCTATAATATCTTTGATGACTCAAAAGGCGGGATTACCATTAAAACTATTGCCGGAGATTTTTCTCCGCAGGAAATATCGGCACGGGTTTTACAGAAGATGAAGCAAACCGCGGAGGATTTTCTCGGAGAGACTATTTCCAAAGCGGTAATTACGGTTCCTGCTTATTTTAATGACGCCCAGCGTCAGGCTACTAAAGATGCCGGAAAAATCGCCGGGCTTGAGGTTGAAAGGATCATCAATGAGCCAACAGCGGCAGCACTGGCATATGGCCTTGACAAAGCAAAAGAGAATGAAAAGATCGCGGTATATGACCTTGGCGGCGGAACCTTTGACGTTTCTATTCTTGAATTAGGAGACGGAGTATTTGAGGTTAAGTCTACTAATGGAAATACACATCTTGGTGGTGATGATTTCGACCAGAGAATTATGGAATGGCTTATTGATGAGTTTAAAAAGCAGACCGGAATTGATGTATCAGCCGATAAAATGGCTCTTCAGCGATTAAAAGAAGCCGCAGAAAAGGCCAAGATTGAGCTTTCAAGCAAACTCCAGACAGAAGTGAATATACCGTTCTTAACCGCGGATCAGAACGGACCCAAACACCTTGTTATCACCCTTACCCGGTCCAAATTTGAGCAGTTGGTTGAAGACCAGATTGAATCAACCAAAAATCCATGTTTAAGCGCCCTTAATGACTCAGGATTAACTCCCGGAGATATTGATGAGGTTATTCTTGTTGGTGGTTCCACACGGATTCCGGCAGTACAGGAACTGGTTAAGCGGGTATTCGGAAAAGAGCCTCACAAAGGCGTAAACCCCGATGAAGTAGTTGCTATTGGAGCTGCCATTCAGGGCGGGGTTCTTGCAGGAGATGTTCATGATGTTCTGCTTCTTGATGTAACTCCTCTTTCTCTTGGAATTGAGACCCTTGGCGGCGTTATGACCAAGCTGATTGAACGGAATACAACTATCCCTACAAAGAAAAGCCAGGTCTTTTCAACAGCAGCCGACAACCAGCCTGCGGTATCCATACATGTTCTCCAGGGAGAGCGGGAGTTGTCGTCCCAGAACCGGACTCTTGGCAGATTTGATCTTACGGATCTTCCGCCTGCACCGCGGGGAGTTCCCCAGGTAGAGGTAACCTTTGATATAGACGCGAATGGAATTGTTCATGTATCGGCAAAGGATCTTGGAACCGGCAAGGAACAGAAAATACGGATAGAATCATCGAGCGGACTTTCAGATGATGAAATAAACAATATGGTTAAGGACGCGGAGCTTCACGCGGAAGAGGATAAAAAAGAAAAAGAGCTCATTGAAATTAAAAATGAATGCGATACGTTTATTTATTCTCTTGAGAAGATGCTGAACGAAAATGCCGACAAAGTTGAACCGGGAGAAAAAGAGGGAATTGAAGCTGAGGTTGCTAATCTTAAAAAGGCTGTGGAAACGAATAACCTGGAAGCAATAAAAGAAGCAAAGAGCAAGCTGGAGCAGGCTTCACATAAGTTTGCCGAAAGGATCTACAATGAATCAGCACAGCAGCAGCAGCAATCGGCTCCGGGCGGCGGACCAGCCGGTGAAGGAGCGGAAACAGCTGAACAACCGGGTGAAGATGCTCAAGCCGGGGGAGAGAAAGTTTATGATGCGGATTATGAAGTTGTTGATGAGGAAGAAAAAAACTAATTTATGCGGGGGGCACGGTATACCGTGCCCATATTTTACCAAACGAGGAGTGAACATTGGCAAAACGAGATTATTATGAAATTCTGGGTGTGTCAAAAAATGCCAATGAGCAGGAGATAAAACAGGCGTATCGAAAGCTGGCATTAAAATATCATCCGGACAAGAACAAAGGGAATGCTGAAGCGGAAGATAAATTCAAAGAAGCAACAGAAGCCTATGAGATATTGCGAGATCCAAAGAAACGGGCGACCTATGATAAATTTGGTCATGAGGGATTAAGCGGTTTTGACGGTTTTGGGCGTGGTGCAGCTTCCGATTTTGCCGATATATTTGGAGATTTTGATCTCAGTGATATATTTGAAGGATTTTTTGGAAATTCAACCGGAGGCAGGCGTTCCAAAAGGGCTCGAAGGGGAGCAGATCTGCAATATGATCTGTTGATAGAACTGGAAGAGGCGGCATCGGGAAAAGAAGCCCATTTAGAGATTCCACGAAATGAAGCATGTGATACCTGTAATGGGACCGGCTCAAAAAGCGGAACAAAACCGGCGGTATGTCCCGTATGTAACGGAACAGGCCATGTTCGGCAAACCCAGGGATTTTTCTCTATAACCCAGACATGTTATAAGTGCCGGGGATCGGGGAAAATAATCGCCTCTCCATGCAGGAGCTGCAGCGGAAGCGGGCTTAAGGTTAAAAAGAGAACCATTACAGTGAAAGTACCGGCAGGAGTTGAATCGGGTTCACGGTTGAAAATAAGCGGTGAAGGAGAACAGGGACCAAACGGAGGCCAGAGTGGAGATCTCTACGTGGTTATGCATGTGAAAAAACACCCCTATTTTGAACGGCATGGAAATGATATTATTAGCATTGTTGATGTTTCTTTTCCAATGGCGTGCCTGGGAGGAGAGATCGAAGTTCCCACAATTTCGGGAAGTAAAGCAAAGATGAAAATCCCCCCGGGAACTGAAAACGGACAGGTTTTTCGGTTAAAAGGGAATGGCATCCCATACCTTGGTTCTTACGGAAAAGGGGATCAACATGTGAAGATGAATATTAAGGTGCCGAAAAAGTTATCACCCCGGCAGAAGGAACTGCTTAAAGAATTTTCACAACTGGACGGAGAGGATGTAGGTTCTTCTAACAGGGATTTCTATTAGAATTTGGGGACCGGAGAATTACGGATTAGTTCGCCGGCTCCCGCATCATTTTTTTTATAATTATACAAAATGGAGATTTATTATGTTGCCAATAGTTGATTATGGTAGTATCGCGATTGTTGTTCCCCAGGTTACGGCAGTAGGAAGTGTTATTGATGATACCGACAGGAAGGGGTTTGAGGTTTTTCTTTCGGGAATGGATGAGCCTTTAATCGTTGGATTTGATAATTTAGAGGAAGCTGAAGAGTCAAGAAATGAATTGATCGCTATCATTGCACAATATCATTACGCAAAGGAACTGGGACCTGATTTTGAACTGGGCGATGTTCTTAATGTGTTTGAAGAAGGCGAAGACGATGAAGAGATGGGTGAAGAGGATTTTGATTATAACGACGAACCGGAGAAAAAAGAGCATTAAAAACAGGTTCAAGGGAAAAGGTGCAAGGAGCAGGTTTAGTCTGCTTGCTTGAGAAAATACAGGCGGAAAGATAAAAATGATTAAGAATGATTATGAATTATTGGCAAGAGGGGTAGAGGAGATTATCCCTGAAGAGGAGTTTAAAAAAAGGCTGGAAAAATCGGAAAAGGAGAATAAACCTCTTATAATAAAAGCAGGATTTGATCCCACCGCTCCGGATATCCACCTTGGCCATACAGTACTGCTCAGAAAAATGAAGCATTTCCAGGATATGGGCCATACGGTGGTCTTTCTTATTGGTGATTTTACCGGTATGATCGGAGATCCTACGGGTAAATCGGAAACCCGGAAGCAATTGACCAGGGAAGAAGTGCTGGAGAATGCCGAAACATATAAAAAACAGGTTTTTAAAATACTCGATAAGGAAAAAACTGTTATAGAATTTAATTCACGCTGGTGCAGCGGCATGAATTTTGGAGAGGTTCTGGAGCTTACCTCCAGGTACAATGTTGCCCGTATGCTGGAGCGTGACGATTTTTCCAAAAGGTATAAAACAGGAAAATCAATCTCTATTCTTGAGTTTATGTATCCCCTTGTACAGGGTTATGATTCCGTAGCACTTAAGGCCGATGTTGAGCTGGGCGGTACGGATCAGAAGTTTAATTTACTGGTGGGAAGAGATCTGCAGAAGGAATACGGCCAGGAACCTCAGTCTGTAATAACACTGCCCCTGCTTGTAGGGCTCGACGGAACCCAGAAAATGAGTAAATCCCTGAACAATTACATTGGCATTGATGAGTCTCCAAAAGAGATTTTCGGCAAGGTTATGTCCGTATCCGATGAATTGATGTACCTTTATTATGAGCTCGTGACGGATTTGCCCATGGAAGAAGTTGCGGCATTAAAGAGCGCTGTTGCTGATGGTACGCAGCATCCAAGAGACGTAAAAGTTAAATTGGGTAAGGAAATATGCGCCCAATTTTACGACCGGGAAACAGCCGATAAGGCAGAAACCGAGTTTAACCGGATCTTTGTTAAAAAAGATATTCCCGATGATATTCCGGATTTCGCAATTCCCGAAGCTGAAATAGCAGACGGAAAGATCTGGATCGTAAAGGTATTGGTCCTTACGGGTATGGCCAAATCCAATGGTGAAGCCAGGCGGCTTATCAAAGGAGGCGGAGTCTCTTTTAAAGGAGAAAAAATCTTAGACGGAGACCTTGAACTGGCTGTTCCAATTGAAGGTATGCTAAAAGTGGGAAAAAGACGGTTTGTGAATATTACCGGATAGAATGATAAAATGTTCAACAGGGCACGGAATTCCGTGCCTTTGTTGTTTCCGGCTAAAGGCGGGATTTTTTATGGTAATAAATAAAAAAAACGTAACAAAACCAGGTGGTTCATGTCAGATAAAAGTGAAGTGAAAAATGGTGATATTGACTTAGAGGTTATAGATAGGGTCCTGGCGGGCAATACGGAAGCATTTTCCGATATTATTGAACGGTACCAGGAAATGACATTCCGGTATGTTTATGCCCAGTTTCATAATTATGATGATGCCCTTGATATTACCCAGGAGATATTCATAATGGCTATCAATGCCTTAGCAACATTTAGAAGAGAGTCAAAGTTTTCCACATGGCTGTATAGCATTATGGTAAACTATTGCAAGAATTACCGGAAAAAGAAGAACCGGTATTCTGTTGTCTCCCTGAATATTGTTAAAGGTGAAGAAGAGTTCGACATTCAGCTGCCCGATCACCGGGAAAATCCCGAGGCAGACGTGATTACTCAGGACTCATTGCGGATAGTCAAAGAAGAGATAAACAAGCTTCCCGATGATTATAGAGAGATCTTATTGATGCGAGATGTAGAAGGTCTTTCGTATAACGAGATTGCGGATATTTTGCTTATCAAGCTGAACAATGTAAAAGTACGTATCCATCGGGGACGGGAACTTTTAAAAAACAGGTTATCTGACAGGGGACTAATATGAAAAATGAACATATTCCGTTTGACATGCTTTCGGACCTATATGACGGTCTTATTGCTACGGAGGAGGAAAAGGAAACGCTGCTGGATCATATCGATTCCTGTCCCGTATGCCGGTTGGAATATGAGAAATTGCGTAAAACCATAAGCCTTATGGCGGAATTGCGGAAAGAAGAATTTGATCTGCGGGAGCTTTCTACCAATACCATTGCCCTGCAAAAACACCGTGCAAGAAGACGGGCATTTATGAAGGCCATGCCTGCAATTGCCGCGTCACTCCTTATTGTGTTTGGTGGTTACTGGATGACCACCCGGGATCCGGGCGGCTCAAACAGCATCACTATTACGGACCCGAGAGGTCAAATGGGTAATACCGAGAAGATTGTTACCATTGTACGGGATCAAAAAGGCAAGATTGTGAAACTTACTGATGCCTATGTTGAAGGTGAGATTGAGCTGAAAAAATTCATGAAATTACGCAGAGGCCTGGGGCATAAAGGTTTTCAAAAGGTAAATTACAGGATCTCAACCGGCTCGGGACCAGCTGCCGGGGGACAGAAGCATATCTGGCGGAAGGGTATTGAAAATGTGGGAGCAGGGGATATTCCTCCCGGGAACCAGGTAAGTTCTCCTACGGGGAGTCAGAAAAAATATATCAGGTTCAGGGTGTACAAATAGCACAGTCTACCGGTTCTGTGCTTCCAGGTATTGGGTGAGAGTATCCGGTTTTATATACTGCAGGTTTACCAGGATCATTCCCAGCAGCCCTCCCTGTTTCTCCTGTACACTCAGGGCATCATCAAGCTGGTCTTTCGAAATAAGGCCGTTTGCCATAAGTATCTCACCAATTTTTAAGCGACTCATCCTTCTCTCCTTTTTTTGTCCCTATTGATTAATAAAACTGTCTGTTTCGTATATGATGCCGCCGCATACTCCCCTGGAACAGTAGAGTGATGAGTTATGGGTAAATTCATCATAGTCTGCCTGGGCATCTTCAATATGTATTACCTGGAATCCATGGTCCGAAGCGTCCCGTGCTGTTGTTTCAACGCACTGGCTTGTGGCAAGCCCGGAGAAAACAAGGGTTTTTATTTCCATTTCAGTAAGAGTCTTATTGATAGTACTTGATGAAAAAGCGCTAAAGGTGGTTTTGGTTATAATAGTGCTGTCCGGTGCCGGTGCGAGCTCATCAATAACCTGTGACAGGGGATCGTTCATCAGGGGGTAAGCATTATCAAATCCCATACTTTTGGCATGGAGCCAGGTTTCCCTGAAAAAACGGTGCAGGTCGTTCCGGTCCTGATCGGTTCCGCAGAGACGAAGGTAAATAATATGAGCCTGCCGGCGTTGAAACAGGGAAATGAGCTTCCGGATATTTGGAATAACTGTTTTTTCACAGCGATCAAGTATATAGTCAAGACAACCCGGTTGAAGATCGTTGAAATATTCATAATATGCCGAATTTTTTCGCAAATAGTAGTTTTGCATATCAACAATAACAAGGGCAGAGTTGGGGGATAACAATAGAAAATCTCCTGGTTTATTAAGAAATATCAACAGAGAAGCCTGTTTCTCCGTATTTTTTAGCCTATACTAAATTTTTTCCTTGTCAACAATATAATATTCATGCAAAAAATATAACAAAGTAAAAAATAAGGTATAATATATGAATATAATCAGTATTATTGGGGCATTGCTTTCGTCACTATTGCTGTTTGGGATGGCATTATTTGTCCTGATCAAAGATTGGAGAGACCAGGTAAACAGGTATTATGTTTTTTATAATATGGCAGCTATGGGGATTCTTTTAACCATGTTTCTAACATACGCGTTTCCCGACAAACTGCCCCTTACCCAGGTTAACAGGCTTACGCAGATGTTTACCATACTCTTTTTTGGAGGTTGTTTTACCGTTTCCCTGGTATTTCCCAAAGCTGAGAAAAAGTTCCCCTTTATTATCTCTTTGTTGATATTAATCCCTGCGTTTGTTCTTGCCGGACTCGCCGGGTTTACCAATCTTACTATTTCCGAAGCTTTCTTTAAAGACGGACAGTTCGACCGGACATTTACCCTCACTACCGTATTCGGCTTTTCTTTTCATTTTTATAATGTGTACGCTGCTGTTGGCTTTTCCTATCTTTTATTGGCGGCGGTAAACTTTATTCGGAAGTATATAAAAACCACTGTTGATATATATAAGCTCCAGATGCGGTATGTATTTGTGGCATCATCGGGCAGTATCATTTTTGCTGCTGTTTGTTCAATAATTCTGCCTAAATTTTTCGGCTATTCGGAATTGTATGTAATTGGTCCCACAATGACTACATTCTTTGTAACGGTCTCTCTTTTTTACTCGGTTATTGCCTATAATCTCATGGATATTACCACAGCAATTCATAAAACATCCATGTATATTATTATATCAATGCTCATATTCATCCCCATTTACGGCCTGGTTTTTTTATTTAGAATGGACCTCCGGTTCTTGAAAGAAGTCCCGTTTTACCTGTTTGCCGTTGCCATTGTTGCCGTATTTATCATCTTTTCATTATATATTCAGCCTGTTATTGATAAGCTGTTCCGGAGGAAACACTATGAATTTGAAAGAATACTCGACAAATTCATCATTTCCGTAGAAAAGATCAAGGATATCAAAAAGATCATCGAGAAAACCGTGAGTATTCTGCATGAAAGTCTTTTTCTAAAAAGTGTTTTCTTTATTATGCTTGATGATGATACCCGTAAATATGAGCTCCTGGCTTTCAAAGGGAACGACATTGAAGCGGAATTTGAACCTGTTGCGAGGAATTCTTCTGTAATTCGATGGTTTGCCCGTAACCAGGAGCTGCTTACCAGGGAGAATATTTACAAAGATGACAAAAGCTTTGAGGAGATCCGGGGCGATCTTATTGAATTCTATGAGAACAATAATGTCCGTATTGTTATACCGGTATATCATGCCCGGAGGATACTTGGGCTCCTGTGCATGGGAGTGAAAGACACCCTCTCCTCGTATACTCCCGATGAACTGGAAACATTACAGCTTTTTCAAACAGAAATAAACGAACTGATCTCCACAGCCAGGACCTATGAAGAGGCTATGAAAGAACAGATGGTCGCGCGAACTATTGATCTTTCATCTGCCATGCTTGCCCAGTCTGTTCCCCGGTCCCTGCCGAATCTAAAGGGAATTAAATTCGGGGCTTTTGTTATTCCAAAGTACAAACAGGGGGCCGATTATTTTGATTTTATTCGTCCCGGCAGCCAGGGAGTAGGGGTTATTGCGTCTGATGTTTCCGGTGGTGGGGTTAACAGCTCCTTATACTCGGTTTTGCTTCGTTCTGCCTTTCAGTCTTCTATTCATGAGGCTTCTTCAACGTTCTCTGTTATGAAAAATCTAAACAGGGTTCTGTATGAATATAATGACGGCAGTGGAGAACTCACCACCGCCTATTATCTCTATTATGATACCAAGTTTATGCGTCTTATGTATACCAATGCCGGGTTTCCCGCTCTTGAAGTATTCAGGGTCGATAAAAATGATTTCGATTCTCTTGATACTGAGGGGATACCCCTTGGTAATGACAGCAGTTATAGCTATGGTATTGGAAGGACAAATATGCTGAGAGGGGACATTGGCGTTCTCTATTCGCGTTCTCTTATTAACTCCAAAAATAAAGCAGGGGAAACATACGGGCTTTCCCGGGTAAGAAATATTATTAAAGACAATAGAGCAAATCGTCCCGCAGAAATTATTGACCATGTTAAACTTTCATTTCAGGAATTTATGGGCCTCTCTTCTTTGAACTCCGATGTCCTGGTTCTATTGTTTAAAATAGTCTGATTAATCGGTATTTTACTCCGTTTTCTTGAACAGAATCCTGATTTTTTTTATTAAATGCAAAAATTTGTTGACGTTAGTCCATTTTATGTATATATATATTATATACCATAAAAAAACAAAACGAATAATAATTATATGTTATTTAGAGTTATTTGAGAAGTTAAAAGAGAAATAAATAGATAAATCCTTTTAACAGGTGTTAGAAAATTTATAGGGAGGGGGCTTTACATGCCGTCAAAAAAAGATGAAAATTGTGTAGAAAGGAGATCTCGCAGCCAGAACAGTGGGTGGGCGTATGACAGGAGGGAAGAAGTTTTTCTTCATAATCCTATCTTTGGTGAAGAATGTATTGAAGAACTGAAACAAATGGACAAGCATGAGATTATTGTTAAGATATGTGATGTGCTTGGTTCATGTCCTTCAAACCTTCCCAGGGCTGAGGAAATTTTTGAACAGCTTAAATTTGATATTGCAGAGTATGTCCTCCACCACGAGTACAGCCAGGAAAACGGTATTCGTTCAAAACTGCTTTTATGGCTCGACAGCAAGAAAAATCCTAAGAACAGAGATAAATTATTCAATTTTGTTAATAAATATTTGAAGTAGGATTTTTAGTGCACACCGTATAACGGAATGAAGAATGTTAAAGGCGAGGTTATATCCTCGCCTTTAAACGTTTTTGAGCCCTGAAAACTGACCACTGGCAACCGGATTTAATAAATGAAGTCACTATTACTACACACCTGCTGCGCTCCATGCATGAGCTATGTGTATGAACTGCTGAAAGCGGAGTATCGCGTAACCGCGTATTTTTATAATCCCAATATTGCTCCTGCCGGTGAATATACGAAACGCCTTTCGGAACTGAAGCGCTTTGCTTCTCTTAAGGATTTCCTCCTTTTGTACGGCGAGTACGATATTCGGGACTGGGCGGCCAGGGTAAAAGAATACCGTTCCTGCGGTGAGCGGTCACCGCGCTGCTTTGAATGCTACCGTTTTCGTCTGGAAAAGAGCTTTAAAAAAGCCCGCGACTGTAAAGCCGACATTGTCGCTACAGTTCTTTCTATTAGTCCGCATAAAGACGCGGCAATGCTTAACACCATTGGCAAAGAGCTTGAACAGGAATACGGTATTGAATTCCTGGAAGCTGATTTTAAAAAAAAGGACGGTTTTAAAAAGTCCGCAGCCCTTTCAAAGGAATACGGCTTTTACCGGCAGGATTATTGCGGCTGTGTCTATTCCCGGCTGGAACGGGATAAAAGTTTTACGTGGAAAACCCCGGTTCCTTCCCCTGATGTCTAAGTGTATATATGATGCTATTTATACCGGGATATTATCCTGTGGGTATAATTTTTTTCGATTTCTTTGTCGGGATTGTTCCCGCTTGTTATTTTTTTTAGATATACGCCCGCACCGATAATTACTCCTGAAATCAGGATAGCGATCATTGTAGTCATTTGTTTTTGTCTCCGAACCTATGAAAAAAAGAGACAGGCAAATGTCTCTTTTTAAATAAATTTTAAATAATACTTTTTTTATAGTATAGGACAGATACGGCATTGAACAAATATCGTCAATTGTTTTTCAGGCAGCTGTTTAAAATTTTGGGTACGGAAACTAACTAAAACGGGCCTCCTTCTTCATAACGAGGGGTTGAAACCCCACGCTATGAGAAATACCAATCTCCCGGGCTAAAATTAACTCATTTCCAAAAACTCTTGCGACCCCGCTTTGTGGTACTGTCTCAATATACCGAAAAACGTTATTCGGAATGTATATTATGCCTGCCTGGAGTGATACCTCGGCAGGTTGTGAGGCTGTTTGAGCGGAGCGAGTTCCGAACGTTCTGCAGAGGTATCACTCCAGGCAGGCATAATTTACATTCCGGGTTCATATACCTTATATTAAGACGCGACCACGGAGCCCGCACTCTCAAGAAACTAAATTGTGCAAGTGAGCGGGCCTGGAAGCATCCCTCTTCTAAATGCGGCGGAACTCGCTCCGCTCA
>JAAENB010000550.1 GCA_024224995.1 bacterium
CCGAGCTCGTAGTGACCGCGTCGAAGATTCTGGACGAACGCGTGACCGCGGATCACGATCGACACGGTCCGATCAGTGCTCAGACCGCTCATTGGTTTCCGCCTGGCCTTGAGTCGGCCGTGGTCCCACTCGATCCTGTTGTTCGCGTGTTGCTCGGTGTCGTGAAGTGCTTCTGGGATCAGCTCATCGACAACGCGCAGCAAGGGTGCAGCTAGGTCGGTGGTGACCTCGACAGGGTCGCCCGTGACCGGTCAACGCGGTTTCGAAGAAGTGTGTGGCGGCGGCGATGTTGGGTCGTTTCGAGACATAGACGTCGATGACCTGGCCGTGCTGGTCTACGGCCCGGTGCGCGTAGCGCCACACACCATTGACCTTGAGGTAGGTCTCGTCGACGAACCAACGGTCACCGACCACGTGACGACACGGGCGTGCGGCGTCGATGAGTAGTGGGGTGAAGTGCTGGACCCACCGGTAGACGATGACATGATCGACGTCGATGCCGCGTTCGGCGAGGAGTTCTTCCACATCGCGGTAGGACAGGCCGTAGCGGAGGTACCAGCGCACGGCCAGCAAGATCACCTCTGGGTGGAAGCCGGTAGCCGGCAAACGAAGCGGACTCAGTA
>JAAENB010000551.1 GCA_024224995.1 bacterium
CCCCGGGACAATCCACCGGTTCAACCACTAGCGGTTTGGGTTTAATCGCCCCGCATCCAAATATAAATGGTGCCAGGGAAAAAATAAGAATTGAAACAATTGATAACTTCTTCATTGGATTCTCCTGAAATATTGTTTTATATTTACAGCTTATTTATATCAACATCCCTCATTCCGAATTACTCCAGCCGGAATAACGGATAGCACAACAGCAGACTGTACGGACGGTTTTATTTTCTATGCATCACCATTATCACCACTCATAACAGCTGGTACATTCTTAAATAATTTACACATTTTTTTACCCTCTTTACGTTCATTATTTGTTTTATAACTACCCTGGTTTACAGCAGGCTAACCTGTGTTAAATTTAAGTAGATACATCTAAAATAACAAAAAAGGATTGATGAAACAACCGGAACGGAAAGAACACTATATAAAGAGGAAAGAACGTTACAGAAAAGGGAAAGAACGTTACACAAACGGAAAGAACGTTACACAAACGGAAAGAACGTTAATAAGCCCTGTGGTTTTAGAGATAGAGAAAGATTTAAAAATTTCATTTTATTTCACCTGGGGGGACTGGATATTTTGCTTGTTCCCACACAATAACCTGAAGACCCTGAATTTTTTGTCTTCGTTCTCTTTCTTGAAGCGCCAGGCGATTCCTGAACGTAAGCCCCAGGTCATTCATAGACTTTGGAATTGGATCATAAAAAAACTACCGGTACAAATCTGTCCCTGTAAAACTATAATCTAAGTTGTCATTTGTTTTTTTTCTGAGAAATATACCAGAACCTGCACCCCGCCTTTTTCCCGGTTTTGAATATTTAAATCCGAATATTCATAATGGTGTTGCAAACGTTTTAATATATTTCCCAGGGAGCGGGAAAAGAGATTGCCGGTCTTAAGTCCGACCCCGTTATCGAGCACCTCGATTCGAACTTCTTCTCCTTTTTTTTCGGCAAATACTTCTATAAAGCCCTTTCCGGCCTTATTTTCCAGCCCATGTTTGAGACAATTTTCAACAATAGGCTGCAGGGTTAAAGGGGGTAAAACAACGGCCTCAAAGTCACCTTTCCGTTTCATCCGGAAAGAGCGTCTATCCGGGTACAGTACCTGGTCAAGTTTAAGATAATTTTCTACAAAATTCCATTCCTCGTCAAAACTTATGAGTGTATGATTGGACTGGTCCACTAAGAAACGATAGTTATCTGCAAGCTTAAAGATAGCCTTTTTGGCTAATTCGCTATTCTCATCCACCAGGTAAGTAATATGATTCAATGAATTAAATAGAAAATGGGGGCTCATTCTGTCCTGCAGCAATTTAAATTGGGCTTCCTTATGTTTTTTTTCCAGCTCTGCCTTTTCTTTTTCCGTGGCAACGAGCCGCGAATTTCCTATTGATATAGCTGCTTGAGTTGAAAGTATATCCAGGATTTTAATTCTATCTTCGGTAAATGCCCCGGTTGTGTGGTTATTTTCCAGGTAGAGAATACCGGTTAATTGCCCCTGGTTTATTATTGCCCTGCATAATAGGGATTTTGGTTGTTTATTTATTATATAGGGATCTCCGGTAAACTCACCTTCTTTTACGACATTATTTAGAATAAGTGTTTCCCTGGTTCTTGCTACATAGTTGACAATAGCAGAAGAAAGCCCCTGGTGTGTATCTACGGGGATAGATTTAAGTGCGGTTGTTTTTTCCTTTTCGGATTCTTTTTCCGCTTCCACCAGGAGCTTTCCTTTATCTTCAAGGATTATAAAGGCCCTGTCTGCGGCCGCGTTTTCCATTATAATCTTCATCATCTCGATAAGCAGTTTGTCAAGTTCTATCTCTTCCGATATTGCCTGCGATGCTTTTATGACCGAGGAAAAATCAAGGATTTCC
>JAAENB010000552.1 GCA_024224995.1 bacterium
ATAATGACTTCTTTTTTTTTTTTTGTTATATTTTCCTAAAATATGGAATAAAAACAGACGGGTGTAGATATGGATAAGAAGATAGTGTTAACGGGAATAAAACCGACGGGGATGCCCCATCTTGGGAATTATCTTGGAGCCATTAAGCCCGCCCTGAAACTGGCAGAGTCCTTTGAGGCAAGATATTTTATTGCGGACTACCATTCCCTGAACAGTGTAAAGGATGCCAAGACATTGAGGGAATATATATACGAGGTTGCCGCTGTGTGGCTTGCATGCGGGCTTGATCCGGAAAAGGTCCTTATATATAAACAGTCGGCAATTTCGGAGACTTTTGAGCTTACAACAATTATAAATGCCTTTACCTCAAAGGGACTTATGAACAGGGCCCATGCATACAAGGCCCAGGTTGATATAAACAGGGAGAAGGGGAAGCCCGAGGACCATAATATAAACATGGGGCTTTTTACCTATCCAATATTAATGGCGGCGGATATTCTTCTTTTTGATGCCCAGCTGGTTCCTGTTGGGAAGGATCAGAAACAGCATATCGAGATGGCGGCGGATATAGCCGAGGCTGTAAACAGAAACTACAAAGAGGAGCTTCTTACCATTCCAGAGCCCTATATCGATGAATCCACAATGGTTATTAATGGGCTTGATGGAAGAAAAATGAGCAAGAGCTATGATAATACAATTCCACTGTTCTGCTCCGAGAAGAAGCTCAAGAAATTCTGTAACAAGATTGTGACCAATTCCCAGGGGGTCGAGGAGCCGAAAGATCCTGAAAACTGTAATGTTTTTACCTTGTATAAACTTTTTGCCACCGATGAACAGCAACAGGCTCTGGCCGAGAGATACCGTGCTGGTGGAATGGGCTGGGGTGATGCGAAAAAAGAGTTGTTTACCGTGCTTAATGATTTTATTAAGCCTATGAGGGAGAGGTATGATGCCCTTATGGAGGATAAGTCCTATATCGATAAGGTGCTGGCTGATGGTGCCGAAAGGGCGAGGAAATTGGCTGCTAAGAAGATGGATAAGCTACGCCAAACCATCGGCGTTCTGTAAATCGGGGATCTTTGCCTCTGCTTCTTCGTTGTCAATAATAAACCAAATGCTCATGTGTAATAATTTTATAGGGGGCAGGCATGCCTGCCCCCTACGATTAATAATGTTCTATGCGATTAATAATGTTCTATGCGATTAATAATGTCCTATGCGATTAATAATGCCACCTACGATTGTTGATGGTGCTCTACGATTGTTTAATGGTTCTTTTTCAAATTCGGGGCAAATTCCTCCCGATTTGGTTTTTCTTGGGGTTTTGATCCGGTTTCTTCGTTTATTTCAAATATAAAATGTATTTTGGGAAAAAAAATCGTTTGGGGCATGCATGGCTGCCACCCTACGATTAATAATTTTCAATACGATTAATAATGGCACACTACGATTTTGTTAATTTTTTACCCTTTATCCGCTTCTGTTATCATTTGTCTTTGCCAGTTTAACAGGTATTCTTCCGCTTTCCTGTTGTCCCCTTTTACGTCGGCCAGAACACGGAATACCGGTTCGGTTCCGCTTCCCCTCATCCAGATATAGGCAATTTTTTTATCGGTTTTATCTTTAAAGAGGATTTTTAGGCCACCTTTTTCTGCTCCGTTTCTGAATTTCGGGCCTATTCCTGTTTTTGATCCGGTTCCTTCGTTGTTTATTTCAATCCATTTCTCAATTCCAAGGAGTTCTTTTAGTTTTTCCTTGTTTTGTTGCCACTGGTTTTCGAAGTTTTTCTCGTATTGTTTTTTTAGTTGGCCGTGGGATTCTGTTTTTATCCTCATTATGGCATTTTCCTCGAAGGCGGAGGTTGTTGTGTATGCCGGAAGGGAGTTTATTATGTTCGACAGGTTGTAGTCCGGTTTAAAGTGGTTCATCTGTCTGCTTTTTTTGCACCAGATTTCGAACAGTCCCGGTTTTCCAGGTTCTGTTTTAAGTGATAGTAGTTTTAATATTGCTCCGGCTGTGTTCAGGGGATCCCTGACCGCGGCGGGGTGGGTTATGTTTCCCCCGTTTGAGCCTTCCCCCAGTATTCGGACAGTGTATCCTTTGTTTCGTAGTTCTGAGGCGAGGTTTACCACGTTTGCCTCTCCTACTTCTGCCCGGAATACCTCAGCGTTGAATTGTCGGGCTATGGTGTCAATCCGCATGGACGTGGGGCCGTTTACTGCAACTGCTGTTTTTCCGGTGGTTGTCCCAAGCCATTCCAGGTATGATAATTCTGCCAGGACGGAGAGTGCGAACACTTCCTGGGCTTCCAGGATTTTTGCTTTTCCATTGTCTATGTAAACCAGGTTTCCCCTGTCCCCGTCACAGTCGGGTACGTAGCCGAGCTGGTAGGCCGGATCCTTTTTGTACGCTTTTTCCAGTTCCGATCTGCACAGGTCCAGAGAGTATCCCTCCGGGACTATCCTGTGGGTAATCTCCCGTGGTTTGTCATTTATACATTTTACTTTTATATTGAGTGATTCCAGAATTTCTTTGTCTATGGAGAGGGTTCTGGCACTTCCATTGTGTTCAGCGATTATTCCAACCGGTTTATGTCTTGCGGAATCTGATATTTTTTTGTATATCTCTTGTTGGACTTTTTTGTCCCCGGTTCCACAGATTACCTCTTCTGAAAAGGTTGTGTAATTTTTGTATGTTCTGTTTTTCCATGTGCCGGTCTGGTTATAGATTTTTTCCAGTTCGACGGTTTTTGTGTTATCTGTCAACTCAGCAAGTTTTTTTATGTTTTTGTCGGTCGATAGGATTTTTTTGAATTCACCAATCAGGATAGACGC
The DNA here is from genome assembly GCA_024224995.1 of bacterium. The sequence continues at coordinate 2,835 of JAAENB010000552.1, forward strand.
CTGTTGTCCGTCCAGGACTCCCCCTGTTGTAAGTCCGAACTTTACCCCGTTGTGACCTATGGGGTTATGGCTTGCCGATATGTATGCAAAGCCATCGGTTTCCCCGCTACGGCCGGCCCAGCTCATTACCTCGGGGGCGGCGCATATGAATATATATTGTACTTTTATATCCATAGATACAAACACCCTGCTCATGATGTCGGCAATTGCCGGCCCTGTAAAGCGGCTGTCCATGGCAAGGGATACAACCGGATTTTTTTTACCGCTTTTCTCTTTTATGTAGTTGGAAAAGGTGTAGGCCATGGCTGCTGAGATGATTTTATCCCATTGTCCTATCGTTTCTGTCCTGCTCTCCTCATCATTATCCGATGCGAAAACTTTCCTCCATCCGGAGGCGGAGAGGATCATCGGTTTAAGGGCTTTTTCTATTTCCGCTAAATTGGGAATGTTTTTCCCAAAGTGGATAGTTTCTGTGTCGGCTATTTTAAAGCCTGTTTGCTTATCGTATATTATTGGCATAAAATAATTATAACAGAAATAGCCTTCACAGTACATAATTCTGTTGCGAGAATTTTTATTACGTTTTGTCAAGAGGTTGCGCTGAATACACATTTCTTATTTTTACCCTTTATAGGGGTTGGTTGGGTGAGGGAGAGCAAATTCTAATCCTCATTCTCCCAGGGCATATTACCCTCAATTCATAATATACTTCTATTAAGAGAAAGAGGTGCAACATTATTATAGTTTCCTTATACCCAACTATTTTTGAAAATAATATCTATTTTCTACAATTGCAAAAAACCCTCATCCCCAGCCCTTGTCCCAAAACATACTATTACCCACAAGTTATAGAATGCTTAAATTCCCCTTTCCTAAAATCCTGACCCCTCTCAGTCTCCCCCAAGGGGAGAGGTTAAGATAAACAGGGTCTTATACTCCTCTCCTTG
>JAAENB010000553.1 GCA_024224995.1 bacterium
CAGTACCACGAAGCGGGAAAAAAATACGTCAGAAACTAAATCGTTTTGCGATCTGCATCTGGCCTGGAAGCATCCCCCTCTTCTAAATGTGAGGACTGTTTGACCGAAGGGAGTTCCGCAGCATTTAGAAGAGGGGGATGCTTCCAGGCCCGCGCACAAACACAATTTAGTTTCTTGAGAGAGGAAAAATAGGTTGATAAAAGATTAGCCGGAATTATTTTTGTCCCCGGGTTAAATACCTCGAACCATAGACTTCAAACTTTTAAAAAGGAACTTTTTGATGAAAGATGATATAATTTCACGGATAATCTGTGAAGAGCTTAATTTGCGGGTATATACAGTTACTTCTCTTAATACGGTTAGAGAGATTAACGGGTATCATGAAGCTACTCCCAATGCCGCAGTTGCCCTGGGCAGGACCATTAATGCTGCCGCTCTTGTGAGTGCCACGCTCAAACCGGGATCGAACCAGAATATTACCATACGGTTTTCCGGGACCGGGCCCATAAAAGAGATCCATGTTCAGGCAGATGCCCAGGGGAATTGCAGAGGCTATGCTGCCAATCCCCTGGTTGACCTTACGGAAGATATTGGCAAAATATCTTTTTCAAGGACCATTGGCGCCGGGTTTATGACCGTTGTTAAAGACCTGGGTTTAAGAGAGCCCTACAGCAGTGTGACTCCTTTGCAAAGCGGTGATGTTGCTCCGGAAGTGGCCTATTATTTAACCGCTTCAGAGCAGATCCCTTCGGCCCTGGTTCTGGGGCTGAATCTTAATAAAGAAGAAGGCTCTATTTCCTCATCGGGGGGAATTCTTATTCAGACCTTTCCGGACACGGAAATTGAAGCTATTGAAGCGGTGGAATCAAATATCCGGTCTCTGCCCCATTCCCTGGGAGATGCCCTGGAAGAAGGTACCGATATTCTCGCGGTTGTTTCGGAACTGTTGAATAACAAGCCTCTTTCCATTCTCGATTCCCACCCCTTCAGGGCTTCATGCCGGTGTAATAAAGATATTCTAAAGGGTGTATTTCAAAACCTTGATAATGAAGAACTGATCGATATGATAGAAAAAGATAAAGGCGCTGAGGTTACCTGTACTTTTTGCGCGAAGCAGTATCATTTTGATGAGGAAGAGCTGGCTTCTTTTGTGAAAAAATGACTTTTTTTGGAAGAAAAACGACCTCAGAGCTCTTTAAAAGAGCTCTGAGGTCTTATCCCTCCCAAAGCGAGTCGGCTTAATTGGTACCACTTACAATAATGGTTAAATCCAGGCAGCCGGAAAGGCTGCTCAACAGCCAGTTAGCGTTGGTTATTATACAATAACGGTTATTCTTACTAATGAATTCCCCATGCAGACGGTTTTGGGGCGCATTGCCAAAATGGCCCTGGTTATTATTCAAACTGACCGCTTTTGGCTGGCGAGCCCAGTTAAGGGTAATATTTTCAGATGATGAGAAATAATTGTTACTTCTGAGCACTAACTTTCTTACACCACTCTCCACATCTCCAAACAGTGTTCTGCCGGCAGTATAGGTATGAGGCTGAGAGTCTGCCGGGGGAAAAGCCGTGCAGCCGACCTCACTATTCAGAGTAAATTGCAGCCGGTCCTTGTTCCGCAGAGCTGTTACTGTTACCGAGTTCCCCGCGTCCGTAACGACCCTGGCAGCCAGCATATCTTCATAGCTGCTGTCAAAAGCGGTATCGGTTTCCGAAAGTGTGGAAGGGTTATACCCGGAGCCTGAAAGGTCATTGAGAGACCAGCCTTTTGCCGCTGTATAGCGGATATGATAGGTTGTTGATGCCTGGGTGGTAAAATCGAATGAGGGAAGCTCCATTTTTTTTCCAACCAGTACCACGCTATCCCCGCCCCCATAAGAAACCCGGCCCGAGCCGCTTGTTATGGCAATGGCATTACTATCATTTAGAATATGGGGATAATTCAGGATATAGGAAGTGCTCTGTGTTTCCGAAAGCTTATCGAGCATTATATTTATGCTGTCAATAAGCTGCTGCATTTTATCGATCTTGCTGTAGAGATCGGAAAAGCTGAACCCGGTGTCTGAGCCTGTGCCTGAGTCATTACCTGTTGAGAGACCTGCTTCACACGAAAAAAGAGCACCTGCCAGTGCCAGGGACGCGATGAGAACGCATAATTTTTGTAATCTTTTCATAAAGATATACCTCCGTTAATGTTTTTTAATAAAAAGTACTGTAGATTGATATGTTGATGTGTTAAAAAATACGCTGGGGCGCTTGTGTATTCGTTTGCTTATAATATATTAAAAAACAGTCTTTGCGTCAAGAGTTGCGGGGGAAAACAGGTCAAAAACTGTGTTTACACCGGGGTTTATTTTACGAAGATGCTCCGGGCAAAGGTTTGGTTCTGAGAGACGTTGCAGTGCAACGCCTTTACTGGCTGGTTTCAGGCCAGGGCTATGGAGACTCTGAGGAGGGATGCGACTCCTGCGAGGGGATCGGTACGCGTACGCGGTGTGGGGTTTAACCCCTCTGTGGTGTTGACCCGGGACAAATCTCCGGGAAACCAACCCGTAAAGACGTTGCACGCAACGTCTCTCTTCCCGGAAACCAGTCCTATTGAAAAAGAGTTTCTTGAGAGTGCTGACCCTGCAGGGGGAAGGTAATCGGTGGCCCTGTAGGCCGGGTGATC
>JAAENB010000554.1 GCA_024224995.1 bacterium
GGAAACCAACCCGTAAAGACGTTGCATGCAACGTCTTTACGGGTTGGTTTCCGGAGAGTTGTCCCGGGGCAACACCACAGAGGGGTGAAAACACCGAGGGGCACGGCACGCCGTGCCCGTACGCGTACCGATCCCCTCGCACCCCTCGCAGGGGTCGCAGGGGTCGCACCCCGATGGAACGGGCTCCATTGTAAACCGCAGTTTCTTCCGTATTTTTCCCCGTTCCACGGGGTCCGCACTCTTAAGAAACCGGATCTTAAACAGGGCCTGTTCTCGAAGATATTGCCCGGGGGTTGGTTTCTACGAGACGTTGCGTGCAACGCCTTTACGGGCTTTTTCTTTTGCCTTGTGCCCTGCTCCTTGCGCCTGTTTAATACTTGATGATATAATTCACATAGGCGTTCTCCGGTCTTGTTTCCGTGGAATAATCTCCGTCAGAACGCCTGGTAGGGATATTCTCCCCATGGGGGCCTCCGGAACCATATCCTGAATTACGCGAATTTGCATATCCATTACTATTGTAACCAGCCCAGGATTCAAGATAATGCGTATGATACTGATACGCGTCTCCCTGGTACGAACCGGCCAGGGCACCGGTACTGCCGCCGCTATAGAGCGCGATCCGCGAGGCCCTGTCGGGATCAACAGCGTCCCTGGTTTCCCCTGCTCTGTCAAAGTCAGCACCCCGTAAAAATCTTCCCCTGAGATCGGGAAGATTAAAGACGGACGATCCGTCCCCACCCCAGTTCGTCCCAATGGCGGCATAAAGTTCCGGGTAGCTTCCGGGAGAGACTTCGCTGCCGTCACAGAGGAGCCAGCCTTCGGGCACGCCTTCTTTAAGACCGGCAAAGGGGGCCATAGTCCCGGCAGGGGTGGACATCCGTATAAGCAGGGCCTGCTCTTCATTCACTTTCTTAAGACTGCTAATCTCCAGTTTCATGGCCTTGATATTTGAATAGATCTCGGAAAAACTGAACTCATCGCCTGAATCTCCGTTTGAACTGTCACTTTGACTGAGCCCGGCCTCACACCCTGAAAAAGCCAGCACTGCAATTATTATCACACTAAAACATGATTTAAGAATATTTCTCATATTCTCCTCCCTTTATTATTATAATTATTATGATAGTATAGTTTAATATGACCCAATACCGGGGGACAATGAAAATGCTCATGAATAGACCCGGGTCTATTAACAACCATGTTACTGGAAAACAAAAATCAATGGGGGGCGTTGTATTGGATTGTATAACTATACAAATACTATAGTATATTAAAAAAAAAGGTTCGTCAATAAAAAATTTCCAAAAACTATACATTTGTTGACATCACATTTCAGGCATACTATATTGCCCTATGAACAAGCAAAAGATATACGCACTAATAGACTGCAATAACTTCTACGTTTCCTGTGAAAGAGTGTTCGATCCCTCACTCCGGAACAAACCGGTAATCGTACTATCGAATAACGACGGTTGTGCTGTATCGCTTTCCAATGAAGCAAAGGAGCTGGGCGTGCCTTTTGGAACACCCTTCTTCAAACTAAAACCTTTTATAGAGCGGAACGGCCTGCGGTACTTATCTTCCAATTATACGCTGTACGGAGACATGTCGAGACGGGTTATGGAAACCCTCACCCTCTTCTCTCCTGAAATAGAAATATATTCCATAGACGAGGCGTTTATTTGCCTGCGCGGTTTTAAACAGGATCTTACTGAATACGGAAAAAAAATACGGGATACAATATACCAGCACACGGGCATCCCCACCTCCGTAGGGATTGGCTCTTCAAAGACCCTGGCTAAAATAGGCAGCAAACTGGCGAAAAAAGATCCTTCCAATTCCGGGGTTTGTAATTTAGTAAACAACCCTGCCATGGACAGGGTGCTTGCCTCCGTACCGGTACAGGATATCTGGGGTGTGGGCGGTCAATACGCAAAGCTCTTGAACCGGAATAATATTTACACTGCCTGCGATTTACGAAACGCCGATGATACCTGGATACAAAAGAATATGACCATAACAGGACTTCGCACGGTTCACGAATTACGGGGCATCCCCTGCATTCCAATAGATGAACTCCCGGCATCCAAAAAAACCGTGGCCAGTTCCCGTTCCTTTAATACGCCAATTGAATCCCTTTCCCAATTACGGGAAGCCGTAAGCCTCTATACCGCAATCGCGGCACGGAAGCTGCGAAAGCAAAAATCGCTCGCTTCACAGGTAATGGTCTCCCTGGAAACAGACCGCTTCAAAAATGAGCCCCAATATTCAAACAGCGCTGCTTGCGAACTCCCGGTACCTTCGGCCCATACCCCGGAACTGACCCGGAACGTCTCCCGTCTTCTTGAGGGAATCTACAAAGAGGGCTTCCGGTATAAAAAGGCAAGCGTTATGCTCTGCGGTCTCATTTCCGGGGACCATGCACAGTTGAACCTGTTTGTTCAAAACCCCGAAGGGGACGCCCTTATGCAAACAGTGGACCGGATAAACAAAAGCATGGGACGGGAAAAGATCTTTTTCGCGTCCCAGGGAATAAAACAGGAGTGGAGCATGCGGCGGAATTTTCTTTCAAAGCGCTATACCAC
>JAAENB010000555.1 GCA_024224995.1 bacterium
AGATTAACCCGTGATCCGGAGATCCGCTACACTCAGAGCGGTACAGGAGTCGCCAATTTTTCAATTGCCACGAACAGAACCTATGTCCAGGGAGGGGAAAAGAAGGAGCTCGCGTCTTTCTTTAACTGTGTAGCCTGGTCAAAACTTGGAGAATTGATCGTTCAATACTGCAAGAAGGGGCAGCGGATTGGAGTTGAGGGAAGACTACAGCAGAGATCCTGGGAAGATCAGCAGGGGAATAAACGTTCTACGGTAGAGATTGTTGTTGAAAATGTACAATTTTTATCACCAAAAGGAGAAGGAACCGGTATGCATACTGATATGCCTTCACAAGCAACGGATATTCCCAATGGTCCCGAAATGGTAGACAACCCATTTTCGGATGATGATATCCCTTTTTAATCAAATACCTTGAAGTTTTTGAAAATAGCTAATAATAACAGGAGAATATAATGTCAGAAGAAGTGAAAAATGAAGCAGCAGAAGCACCGGCAGCGGTGAGTGAACCAAAAGAATCAGCCCCGGCAGCAACACCGGCTCCGGCAGCAACACCGGCTCCGGCAGCGACAGCAGCGCCGGCTAAACCAGCGGCTCCCGCTAGAACAGAGAGAACCGGCGGACAGGGCGGCGACGACAACAGAAGAAGACACTCCGGCGGCGATCAGCAGGGAGGATACAATAAACCCTATAGAGGCAGAGGCGATGGACAGGGACAAAAAGTCCCCAGGTTTAGAAGAAAAGTATGCCGATTTTGCCATGAAAAGAGCCTGGAGATTGACTATAAAAAACCGGAGCTTCTGGAACGGTTTATAACCGAACGAGGAAAGATCCTTCCCCGGAGAAGTACGGGAACCTGCGCGAAGCACCAGAGAGCAGTGGCAACAGCGATTAAGCGAGCGCGTATTATTTCCTTACTGCCTTTTGTAGAGAAGTAGAGCAGGAAAGTGAATTCAATTTTTATGAAATTATTGTTGATCCCCGGTCTTGCAGCGGGGGCAGCATATTTATTTTATAAATGGGAGTGGAAAGCGCTTTTTTATGTAGGGCCGGGAATACTGCTTTCCCTGGTTCTTATGGGCATGCCGGGATTATTACCCGATTTTTTGGCCCCCATTGCTATTGGAGCAATTGGAGGAGTGACCTTTAAAACCGGTAAATCGGTGAAGTTTTTTATTCTTGCGGTAACAATATCAGTGACCTGCATATATACGGGAGATTATTATTTCCTGAAACAGGTGCATAATACCGATATTGCGAATAATACAAGAATAGAGATGATAAATTTTTTGCCGGAAGTAAAGGCTTTCGCTGCAGAGTGGTTTACGAAACTAAAGGTTTCACCTGAAGGATTAAATGATGCTCAAACCGGAATAGATAAATTTGGTACAATGTTAAAAGACGAAAACTCTTTTAAAGTCTATTTGAGCATACTTCCCTTTGGTTTTTTTATTCAGTCTCTGTTTAACGCGTTTATTGGGTATTTTATATTGCGTTTTTTCTTCTCCCGGGTTGTAAAAAGTCCTTCACGAGAGGGGCTTGAGTTTTTTAAATTGAATGATTATTGTATTTTTGCAGTCATCATAGGATGGGGCCTGGTTTTATTGCTTGATAAAGCCGAGTATAGCACAATTAATATAATTGGGCTTAATGCGGCTCTAATCGTTTCGGTATTTTATGTAATACAGGCTATGGGGATTGTTAAGTTTTTTCTTATAAAAAAAGGAGCTCCTTCGTACCTGCTTCCCATGCTGTTTTTATTTACCGTATTGCTGGGAGGAGGAGCTATTCTTGTATCGGCTGTAGTGCTCGCGGGACTGGGAACCCTTGACCTGTGGGCAGACTTCAGAAAACTGGAACAGCAGGTGGAAACCCCGGAATAAAAGATCCGGGCAGAAATTTAATTATCTATTAATATTAAATTAATATTAAAATTGTAGGAGTCTATTATGAAAGTAATTCTTCAAAAAGATGTAGCAAATCTTGGAGATGCCGGTGATATAAAAGAAGTAGCCGACGGGTACGCAAGAAATTTCCTATTGCCGAAAAAGCTTGTAGTTGTGGCAAACGATTCGAGTAAAAAAGCAATTGAGCACCAGAATAAGATGATCCTGATTAAAAAAGAGAAAAGGAAAAAAGAGAGCGAAAAGCTTATTGAAAAAATGGCCGGACTTGAGTTGAAATTTGAAGTACAGGTTGGAGAAGATGGAAAACTTTTTGGTTCTATCACTTCCATGGATATAGCAAAGAGCCTGAAAGAGAAAGGCTATTTGATCGATAAAAGAAAAGTTGCGCTTGAGAGCCCTCTTAAACAGGTTGGCGAGCATACAGTCACATTAAAGCTGGATGAGGGCGTAACAGCCGGTGTAAAAGTTGTTGTTGAATCCAGTGGTGAAGTCGTTCCGGCTCCTGCAGCAGAAGAAGCAGCGGCTCCTGCAGCAGAAGCAGCAGCTGAACCGGCTGCCGAATAAGCACCGGGAGCAGGCGCACCCATAGAAAAATATAGAGGAGTAATTAATGACTGCAGACAGGCTACCGCCGCAGGATGTCGACACAGAGGTTGCCTGTCTGGCATCGGCTCTATTAAGCAGGGACGCATTATACAAAGTTACGGAAATCCTTCAGCCGGAGGATTTCTATCTTGATAAACATCGTATTATATTCGATTCTGTTCTGGACCTGGAGCGGAAGAATGTTCCCCTCGATTTAACCACCCTGAAACAACGGTTATATGATCAGGAGTTATTTGAAAAAATAGGGGGTGATGCGGCCCTGGTTGAGTTATACCAGGCTGCCGCGACATCGGCGAATGCTGAGTTTTACGCCAAAAGAATTAAGGAGCTCAGCTTACGAAGAAAGCTCATTGAAGTAACGTCCGAATCTACTGAGCGCTGTTATGATACTACTGTTGAAACAGATGAGCTCCTGGACCAGATAGAACAGGAGATCTTTAAGGTAACGGAAAAACGGATTACTTCCGATTTCCAGACCATTGATGTAGTGCTGGAAGAGACTCTTGAACAAATTGGGCACTGGTTTGAGACCAAGAAGGTTGTAACCGGTATTGCTTCCGGGTATAAGGATCTCGACGAAATGCTTACGGGTTTTCACAGTGATGAACTTATTGTAATGGCAGCCAGACCTGGTATGGGAAAGACTGCTATTGCCCTGAATATTATGAACAATATCGCTTTAAAAGACAAAAAACCGGTATTGTTTTTCTCCCTGGAAATGCCTGCGACACAGCTTGGAATGAGGATGCTCTGTATTGAGTCAATGGTCGATTCTCAGAGGGTCCGGACCGGGCACATAAGCACGGAAGAATTGAATAAACTGTTCCAGATTTCCGGGAAACTGGGAAAGGCTCCTATATATTTAGATGATACTCCTTCCATTAGTATCCTTGAGATCAGGGCAAAAGCCCGGCGGGTTCATCAAAAAGCTCCTATTGGGATGATTATTATTGACTATTTGCAGTTAATTACATCGAGATCATCAATTGCCCGGCATGAACAGGTGTCTGAAATATCACGGATGTTAAAACAGCTGGCACGGGAATTACGGGTTCCCGTAATTGCCCTGTCCCAGTTGTCACGGGCAGTAGAAGCCCGGACCGACCAGATTCCTACACTTTCCGACCTCCGGGAGTCGGGAGCGATAGAACAGGATGCTGATGTTGTAATGTTCATTTACCGGGAAGAAAAGGTTAAAAAAGATACAGAAAAAAAAGGAATTGCCGATATTATTGTTGCAAAGCAGAGAAGCGGCCCTGTTGGTACGATCTCTCTCAGGTTCTGGGAGAAATATACCAAGTTTGGCGATCTGGATATAACGCATTCATATGAGGAGGCAAGTCCGTCACATGAGTTCGACTGATACAATAACAAATCCCTTTATGCGGCTGATGCAAGGATTGGGGGCTCATTTTATCTTTTTTAAAGATACTTTAAAATGGATGTTCAGGCCTCCTTTTGATGGAAAGAATATTATTTACCAGATGCTGGAGATCGGGTATAAATCATTGCCCGTAACTACGATCACCATCTTTTTCACTGGTATGGTTATGGCTACCCAGATAGGCAAGGCTATGGATGCCATAATGTCGGGCTCCTCTGTTTATATTGGCAGCGGGGTAACCAAAACAATGTTCCGGGAGTTGTGCCCGGTATTAACGGGGCTTCTTTTAGCCGGCAGGATCGGATCGGCCATTGCCGCTGAAATTGGAACAATGAAGGTTACGGAGCAGATTGATGCTCTGCGAACCCTCTCCGCGAACCCGATCCAGTATCTCTCTGTACCGCGATTTATTGCCTGTATAATTATGACCCCTATGCTTACAATCATCAATGATATTGTGGGGGTTCTGGGAGGCGGCCTGGTATCCTTCTTTTACCTGGGAATTACCCTTGACAAATATGTTAGTAATATTTTGCAATATACTACCCTTATGGATTTTTTATCGGGCATTATTAAGTCGGGATTCTTTGCCATAGGAATCGCGGTTATATCCTGTTACCAGGGATTCAGTACCGCGGGCGGCGCTGAAGGGGTGGGAAAATCAACAATCCAGGCAGTTGTAAAGTCCTCCATGTTTATATTAATATCGGACTATTTTTTAACCTATATTATAATCCTCTTAGGCGGTTAAGAACCGTTTTTTGAAAAAGTACCGGGAATTTGAAAATGAGTAAATCGAAAACAAAACAATCAAAAGAATCAGGAATCGAGAATCTTGAAAAAATTCTTGAAGAGAATAATATCAATAAAGATATTAGAGATGCCATACTCTCCATAGACAGAGGACTTTTTTTTGATCCTTTTTTTATGGAAAAAATGTATGGTCATGAGCCCATACCGGTGGGGTCCGGAGAAGAGAGCGACGATCTTGTTCTCCTGGCAAAGATGCTCCAGGTTCTGAAACCTAAAAAGAAATGGAGAGTGCTGGAGGTTGGTACCGGCTCGGGGTATTCTACCGCGATTTTGGCATCCATGGTGAAAAATGTAGTTTCCGTTGAATATATAGAACAGCTTGCCCTGAGCGCAAAAGAGCGGGTTATTGACGCGGGCTATTTTAACGTACGTTTTTTTGCCGGTGATGTTACCCGTCTTGAAGTTCCCCTTGGCAAATTCGATGGAATAATAATATACCCCGGGTGCCATCAAGGGCCTATTGCTCTTTTGAGCATGCTGAACGAAAAGGGCGTGGCTGTATTTCCAATGGGCCCCCCGCACCAGCAGCAAATTACTTCATTTACCAATGATAAATCTCACGAGTGGGATGCTTTTTCAATCCAATATAAATTTCATGATTTCTGCCAGGTGGACTCCATCAGGGGACCATACGGCTGGCTTGATCAGCAAGAAGGATACCTGGTAGACGAAGCCGAAGTTGGCCCGTCCATGAAACCGGAAGAAGAAAAAGAAGGCAAATAATAATAAAATAATTATTTAATATATTGAACGTTTTTTTCTATCGGGATTTTCATCCGGTTTGTAGCAGTACCGGCATCCGTGTATGAGTATCCGGACTCCTGTTGGGCTCTCTTCCTGCGAGGCATAGAGGGCTTCGTATTTGGACAGGGTCGACCTGCACAGGGGGCAGATGCGGGAACCCGGCGGTATGCTTCCCAGGGGAGGGCGCACTACATTTCTCGGTTCAACTACAGGCTCCGGCTTGCTGCCGATAAGCTTTCCGATCTTTTCTTTTCCATCTTCATAAAGAGAAAGAAAATATAAAAATGCCGTTATGGCAATAATAAGTCCGGCGAAATATAATAGAATGGTCAAATTGTGTTATCCTCCGGCCCTATCCTGCTGCTGTTTTTTTTACCACAAAATTTATCATTACCGTATCTTTTCGCGGGGGATGAAAAGAGTGATCTCCGTATATTCCGAGTATTTCAAAGTTCTCTTCGTTAAGCAATCCTTTTATTTCTTTGACCGAATAAATCCGCTGCACATGCTCTTCAATAGATACGGGCTTGTTTTTTTTTCGGAACCGAAGCGTTGAATAAACAAGCTTTTTTTTCCGTTCGTAATAATTGGTCCATTCAATATCTGTTCCCCGAACGGAAAAATCTGAACGGCAGTGGTGAAAGTTCTCATTGATGTTGTATTCTGTTGTGATATCAAACATAAAGACACTATTCTCGTTCATGATATTCCGTACACTGGCCAATACTTTTTTAATATCGGCATATTCAAGGAAATAGTTCATTGCGTCATGGACGCAGAAAATAAAATCGGGCTTTTGCGCCAGGTGAAAGTTCTTCATATCGGCACAGAAAATGTGGAAATTTTTAAAAGCGCGGATCTTTGCTACCCGGAGCATATTGATGGAATTATCCATTCCATAGATGGTATAGTTGTCAGTGGAAAATTTTGCCCCGAATTTCCCGGTTCCGCAGCCAAGCTCCAGGAGAATTTCCGGTTTTTCCACAAAGCGGTGCATCACTGCTTTAATATAGTCGTACCATTCCTGGTAATTTACATGCTCCAGTATATGGTCGTACCTGCTGGCGAGTTCTGAATATGGTTCCATTGGGCAATATTCGGGAGAGAGCGGTTTTAATGCAAATTGTTTTTTTGTTTGGGAAAAAGTTTGTTTATTATTGACTCTAATATCACCAATTTTAGTCTGACATTCTACCGGTTCTGCCGGTTTTATAAATAATTATTAGAAAAATAAGGAGATCAATATGAAAAGAAACTTAATTGGTGGTATTTCAGTGCTGGTGCTGGCTGTGATTTTTGCTGTTACCGTTGTAGGGTGTGAGGCTGGTCTGTCGGCCGGAGACAGTTCCAATGACAGTGGGGATGATAAGTTCAGTTTTTCCGGGATCTATTCCCGGTTGAACTCTATGGAAAACATGATTCAAAGCATGAACGTGATTATTAATACTCAGGCAGAAACAATTATTGCCCTTGAAACCAGCCTGGGGCAGAAAAGCGCTCCTGTGGGCACAATATTGGCCTGGCATAGAGACCTCGACTCTACACCGGATCTGCCCGAAGGATGGAAGGAGTGCGACGGGACTCTTATTGACGATGCTGAAAGTGTTTATTACGGTAAAAATATTTATACTCCGGATTTGAATGGTGAAGCAAGATTCCTCAGAGGAGGAAGCTCTTCAGGAGATCCCCAGGATGGCCAGGTGGGAAGACACCTGCATAGTTTTACCAGCGGGCATACCGTTAATGGGAACGACGGTTTCTATCAGCTGGATGCTGATGATGGTTCTTCATATAATGGTATTGTATCGACCTGGTATACCACCTATGCAGGGGGAAGTGAAACTGATTCCGAAACCCGGCCCGATAATATGTCGGTTGTGTGGATAATGAAGATTAAATAGCGGGGATGCTTCCAGGCCCGCGCATAAGCAAAAAGAGTTTCTTGAGAGTGCTGACCCGGCCCTTCGGCTCCGCTCAGGGACCGGATGGCCGGGAAAAATACGGAAGAAACTGTTTATATAAATGGATCGGTTTCTGCCAGGGGATTTAGCATGGGGCTTTGCTCTGTCTCCCGGGGTTAAAAACCCCGGGCTACATGACTACACCCCTCCGGGGTGTTTCTGGTATGGGACCGAACCGCCCGCAGGGCATTGATTGATCATTGGTTGAAGCTGACCCAAGACAGAATAGCCCCAGCGGGGCGACGTGTTGTAGCTCGGGGTTTCAACCCCGTGGACAGAGCATGGACCCGGGATAACATCTTCCGAAACAAGCCCTGTTTAGATCTTAGTTTCTTGAGAG
>JAAENB010000556.1 GCA_024224995.1 bacterium
GACCCTGTATAGCGGGGTGCGACCCCTGCGAGGGGAAAAAATACGTCAGAACCTAAATAGTATTGCGATCTGCATCTGGCCTGGAAGTATCCCTCTTCTAAATGTGAGGACTGTTTGAGCAGAGCGAGTTCCGCAGCATTTAGAAGAGGGATGCTTCCAGGCCCGCTCACAATCAAAATTTAGTTTCTTGAGAGAGGTAAAAAAACGCAGCAAAATTACGAAAGCGCGGTGACTTCACCGCGCTTTCCCATTCTGTGAAATAGAATCTGTGAAATAGAATTAGAATTTTCTTAGATCTTCTTCCACATAAAGATCATATACGTATTTTTCCAGTATCAGGACATTGATGGCAACAGCGCCGTTATATCCAATGATACCTGCTGCTCTGCGGACTTCGGAATCCTCGGAATAGAGAGGAGCTGTGTTATTCAGGGCTTTATTCGCGAAGAATACAAAGATCTCCTGTAGGGTTATATTTTTTAACTGAGAATCATCAGTTATGGAATATTCCGTTTTAAATTCTTCGATGTAATCCTCTACAACGGTAACATCAAACAGGCTTGTATAATTATCATTTACCCAGCCTTCATAGCCAGTATGATAATTATCCGACGTATCCCATACATGCTGGGTTACATTAGCGTCTCCGGCCATATGCAGTGTTGAGCCCAGGTACTGAAGCGTATCCCAGGTTATGGTTGTTGAACTCTTGCCCTCAATTGATCTGCCGTACCAGTAGGCACCGGCGTTGCTGGACGGTTCAAAGATCACGTCCTGGTAATCGTCGTAATTATTATCGGGAGTTGTTGAATAATACTGCTCTGAAGCGGAATTTTGATATTTGAATTTATACGCGGACTTGACTCCCTTTCCGCCGGTATCATTAAAGATCTCTTTTCCCGCGTTTCCTTTATTCTGCACATCCTGGTTATACAGGGCAGAATACATAAGGCCGTTATTCCCCCAGAATCCGTCTCCCATTGAGTACTGATAGCTATACCCGTCATAGGCATTGCCATTGGTTCCCGGCCGGAACATAGAAAAAAAATGCCAGAAACTGGTAAAATTCGCGACAAACCCTCCTATTTCTCCATGAGTCCGGTACCCGATCCACCAGCCGCCTATTGATGTATCGTAAAAATCATCGGTCTCTGAATTCTTAATGCCGAGCTTTTCCGCGACATCATCGCCGCCCGCATATTTCAGAAAATTAGCGGCAAAATATTCACCGGTTCCATCTGTTTTGCTTTCCATATACTCAAAAGCATCTACTACCGAGTCTTTATGAGTATTGAATTGCCATGCATTTCCTGTGCCAAGACAAATAAAAATAATGGCCATAACCATTATGGTGCTAAAAAAATTTTTCATTTGAGTCTCCGTTAAATTGAACATTTTTTGTTTTGTTATTTTGTTGTTTTTTTGTTTTCTTGTTTTTTTTGCAGCCGCTCAAAAGCTGAACTCTTTTGAGCGGCTGCGATTTTATGTTTATGTTTTTTTCACGACTTCCTCTCCTTTTTGCTTCTCATGCTGTATAGAGATGCCGGTTAAGAGCTGGTTATTTTTTTATAAATTATTCAAATTGTTCATTTTCTACCATATCGATCCTGCTTTCTATAAAGGCCTTTCCTTTTTTCATTTCGTTTAACGCTTCCTGCGCTTCGTTTATCTCAGCTTCGGTTCTTGATCCGTCGCGTATGGCCTGGTCTATGACGGATTCGCTTGTGCCGATCATGGCGATAAATTCAACCTTTGATTTTCCCAGTTTATTAAGGACTGCTGCCTTTTCTTTTTCTGATGAATAGGGTCTTTCTATTAGTGCAGCCTGTTCACGGACTTCATCAACATCTACGGTTATTGCGTTTCTTTCTTGAATCGCGGAATCAAAGGCTTCGGGACTAAAAACCATCCCGGAAATTGAACTCTTATTACTCTCTTTTTTACTTTTTTTACTTTCTTTACTCTCTTTTCTCTCTTTTCCCAAAGAACCACTCTCCCATTCCGATGGGTGATTGGAATCCCCCTGTATAATAATAAAAAAAATGACTGATACACACACCAGTAGTGTACCAACAACTCGTGTTTTTGCGGTTCCCATCATAGGATATCTTCCTGACATACAGTTTGATAAAATTTATAAAAGTGGGGGGGCACTTTGTATTATCGTTTACACCAGTAAATTACTAAGATTTAATTATGTTTTCATCTCATATGAGGCCAATGTCTTTAAATGATAAGAATATTATGAAGATTTTATTGTGTTTTATGGTTTCTCATACCAAAGTATGAGGAAATTATACCCAGATCAGCCATTTGATCGATTTTCAATCTCCTGATTTTTGATATATTTCAAAGTATAAACAATAATAAAATTTTGGAGAACAATAAAATGAAAATCAAAAAATCACAAATACTCATTCTTTCTTTACTTCTTTTCTTTATTTCACTAACTTCAGGCCTCTTTGCACAGGATGAAGCAAGCAGTCTGCACGATAGCGGTAATTTCTTTATAGGTATACATGGTTCATACGGAGGCACCTACTCTAATGTGAATATATCAACGTCGAATTCTGTAACGTTTGAATCTGCACTTGATCAAGGGTATGCTTTTGGAGCAGACTTTACTCTTACTGTTGCGAATAATATTGGTTTAATTCTTGGAGCCGACTACAGTATGAAAACCCTGGGAATGGAAATAAACAATTATGGCGAAACAACCGGCAGCTGTAATATAAATTCTACTTTTTTAAATTTTAATGCCGGGATTAAAGGATTCATTGGTATATTCTATTGTGAGGCTGGGATTTTCGCAGCTATGCCTATTGGAAACTATAGTATGGAATTATTCGATAAAGACGGCAACTCTATTTCTAAAAAGACTTTCTCAGATGAATATATGGAAGATTTTAAGAATGAAATTGGTCCCTATGCGGGTCTTGGCGTAGCCATCCCGGTAAACGATTCTCTGACCATTGATCTGGGCGTAAAAGCTGAAGTATCACTAACCGATCTAAGCAGTGATGGTGAATCCGGCTTTTCAAACAGGTCACTTATGGCAAAAGCAGGAATTACCGTAAAATTGTAAAAAAACCGCAAAAAAATAGAACCTGGCACAAATATTGCATATTAATATGATAAGAATGACAGAACAGATAGTCTTGACATATAAGCAGAGTTTTAATTTACTGGTAAAAATGCAATTTTAGATAAAAAAATTGTCCTTTTTACCCAAAAAATAACACTTATATATTATACGCAAAGACAATAAACACAAACAAAAAACACAAGTGGCTGTGGGGGATAAAACAGTCACTTTTTAACCGGTTACTAAATTTTTTATAAAAAAATGCTTTAACAATTGATCTCTTTTTGTTATAATAATAGTATAAAAGTATCTCTTTTTCTTTCTATATACAAATAGAGTGTGATATCTATATAATAGAAAAAAGCAATCACAAAAGAGCATATTTTTAGTTGACAACCAGGACAAACAAGAAGAGTACTATATAAAAGTTGTAATATAAAAAATTTATGACAAAATATATAAAAGGGAGCTTACCGGGCTTTATGAAGAGAAAAAGTGTAGTCTATTTCATATTTTTATCATTATTGGTAGTCTTCAGTATAAATGTAATGAGCTGCAAAACTATTGGAGGGCTGTTTGGTGGTTCCGAAAGTGAAGAGGCAGCAGAAGATGAAGAGGAAGAAGGCCCGCCCGTACCGGTAGTTGGACTGATTCCATTCGATTTTACCGTATCAACAGGACCGGGCCTGGCAAACCAGGCATTAAGCGAAACTGCCCTGGCAATGGTAGACCGCAAGACCTTTAAGCCTGCCAGTTTACGGGAATGGATGAAAGAGAATTTCAATGGCGGTACAGCCCGGAACATTCCGGAAATAGTAGAACGGGCAGTGCAAACCGACATAAAGATAGATTTTGTATGCCACGGAAAAATATTTAAATCGGGATCAAAATATGGTGTTTTAATATCGCTCTACCCGGTCAAACCGGGAATAGAGCCGTCATATTATTACCGCTCATTCCCCAATTTCAACACCATAATGAGTGTAGCCAATGAAATGGTGGCGGAAATGGAAACCAGGGCAACATCAAAAGCAAAGCCCTTTTTCAACAAATCGATATTTATAGAAAATTTTAATATAAATTTCTACACGTTCACAAATCTCAGTTCCGGAGAGCGGACCATTATTCCAATCCCCTATATAACAATAGACGGGAATTCATATAAGAGTGATAACCATTTTTACAATGAGCTTTTAGTCTACAATTTTCATATAACCCGCTTATTTACCGTATGGAACAGCAATATGCAGGATTTCACCACGGAGAAACCGACCATTACCAGGGACATTGATTATGTGGTTTCTGTTGATATAGATATCTCAAAGGCAATTTCCATGCTTACGGTAAAAGTCAGGGGAAAGAAGAGCAAGAAGACTTTTACCTTTAAATATCCGTTTAAAAGCCTGGAACTGGATGAATTATATAAGCTCATGAGGGAAAACACCAAAAATATCATTTTAAAAATACTGAATGATTACGAGCAAAAACAGGTTGGGCAGATAAAGCTTGACTCACTGAATAAATATCAGAGTGTTTTTTGTGAAAATTTTTACCTGGGAGAAGGAAAGCAGTTTAACCTGATATTTCCGGCAGGAACAGCGGATTTATCCATATCCGATGAGCGGTATAAAATATTTATATCTCCTTTTTCCGTAAGCAACAAGGTATTTAACCTGGAAGATTCATTTTTACTGGATTTGAAGAAATAACAGGCCTTTTAAAGGCGAAAAATATTCTTTACAAGATATTGTGCATACGTACTGTTAGCTGCTAACCGAAAGCGGTGAAAATTAACTTAATATTATATTCGGGAGAAAATAATGATGCAAACAACAAAGAGAATACTGAAAATACTAACCGTGCTATTTGCCGTTATACTTTTTTCATGCGCGCCGCGAATAGTGCACCTGGAGGAAATAAAATCGGAAAAGATCCCGGAAGTTAAAAGACTCGCGCCCCTGGTAGGAATGATAACTGAAATTGAAGAGGTTCGCGGTGAGCAGAAATTCATATATATAAAACTGGGCAGGAACAACGAGTGGTATAAGGCAGGATACATCGGTTTTGTTTATAATGACGTAAAAATGACCGAAAAAGTGGCAAAATTCAGAGTAGTGAAACTATATGATAAATTCTCAAAAGGGGAAATTCTTGAATTGAACTATACCATCGACCCGAAAGCGATAGTTTCCGTTGAGGTTGATCCAAGATTTTTGACCAAGTAATCAGGAGGAACAAGCGTGTCTCATTTTACCAAAGTAAAGACCCAGATAAAGAACCTGGTAATGCTCAAACAGGCTCTGGATGATCTCAATATAACGTGTGTAGAAGCGGAAGAAGGGCAAACTATTGAAATAAAAGGCTGGAACAAGGATACCACTGAGGTTTTAATGGAGCTGAAAACCGGAAGTTCCTATAGTGTTGGTGTTATAGAGAACCAGGAAACAGGAACCTATGAATTTGTGGCGGACTGGTGGGGCATTGAAACCTACACTGAGGTAACCCAGGAACAATTCATGAATAAAATAACCCAGAGATATGCCTATAATACGGTAATGGATAAAATTAAAGCAAAAGGCTATGACCTGGTAACCGAAGAAGTAGATGAGAAGGAGCAGCTTCATGTTGTGCTGCGGAAATGGGAGTAAAAACAATTGGCAGAAACAGATAACATTATTATGCCGAACCTTCTGGGAACCAATCTATTTCATATTCCCTTATTCCTTGAAGGGGCTGGTCTCCAGCTGGGTAAAGTAATATATGAAGATAGTGATTACGGGAATAATATAATTATTCACCAGAATATACGGCCCGGCGCGGAAGTCAAAAGCGGGAAAAAAATAGACCTTAAGGTCTCGGGGACAAATCCCATACGCTTTTTACCGTCAATAATCCAGTCAAGTGACATTCGGAATAATGACATGTTGAGAAGATTTCTCTGGATATTCCAGTCAGTTCTTAACAGTATTAATATCAAACTCGACCATATTGATACTTATTTTAATCCCCTGGAAGCGCCGAAAGAATTTTTCCAGTGGCTGGCATCATGGTTTGCCATCAGTCTCGACTATGCCATTCCGGAAGAAAAAATGCGGCTCCTGGTAAAAGAAGCAGTAAACCTGTATCGCTGGCGGGGAACAGCCATAGGGATAGCCAAATTTTTAGAGATTATAACCGGGGTAATGCCGAAAGTAATCCAGAATGAAGTCCCCTATCACGAATATGTAATTAAAGATGATCTCCTGGTAGAACGCCCGATTATTGGTGAAAATACCTCATTATATAATTTTATAGTTGAATTCCCGGTAAAATCGGATCATTTTGATCTTGAAACAATGAAAAAGATTCACCAGATATTAAAATCTGAAAAACCGGCGCATTCGAATTATTTTGTTGTATTTCACCCGGAAGAAGGCGAAGAACAGAGAGATCATTCACTTATAGGCTTGGAAGAAATAAAATAGGGTCTCACTCAGTGAAGATCCTGAAGTTTTAAAAAAATTATAATATTTTACGAAATATAAAGGTTAACACGATGGTTGATAAGATAAATCTTTTTAAACGAGCTAACTTTTTTACTGGGCTAATGGCCAGCTCTCAATTCTGGAATGAGATCCAGGATTACAATATGCAAAAGGAACAGTTTTACAACAGGGTATTCCACGGTTTTGGAATAGTACCTGAGGTTATGGAAGAACTCCATATCTCCGCGGTAAAGACCGGGGGAAATTTAAAAATAATCGTGGGGTCCGGGTTTGCCATTGACAAACTGGGCAGGGGTCTTTTTATGTATGAGCCCCAGGCAAAGATCATTGATTATATGAAGTATAAGCTGCCCACAACAATATATATTATTGTACGGTACAATGAGCTGCTGGATGAATTCTATCAGAATAAGGAGAACCCGGAACACCAGGGATACCAGAAGAAGATAGAAACAGCAGTTGTTGATATAACCTCCAATGTGCCCGACAATATTGAAGCAATGGAAATTGGCAGGATATACCTGGAAGAAGATGAGAACGGTGAAATAAAAAGCATTAGTGAGCCGGAAGATATAACCCATCCCATAGCGAATGAAATTGATACCAGGTTTGTCACCTGGGCTTCATCTGCAAAAACAGGGCTTTCTCCGTATTTAAGAAAATATCTTGTTGATATTCTTGATAAAACAAAGGCTGCCGCTGCTGTTGCCAATGATTCAATCAACCTCCCCGGGCTCCGGGAGCTGCAGACCATTTCTCTTACCGCCAAGATGCTTGTTCAGTGCGGTGATGTAGACTTTAAAGATATTATCAACGTCTTATATCCCCTGTATGATATAAACAATCATGTTATCCAGGAAATACTTGACTATGAACGGACCGAAGAGAAAAGGCCCTTTTCATCAAAGGACAGTTTTAATACATACCGGACACGGGTCCATGAAATGGGCGACCTGATTAAGTACTACGACAACAAACTAGAAACACTGGATAAAATTTTCAAGTGCCAGGAAGATATTCTCAACAGTCTCAAGAACCTCATTGCGGTTAAGAAAACCACTCTTGATGACATTTCTCTGCTCAGTTACGATCTGCCGCGGATCCTTGTTATTGAAGACGACCGGTACACCCTGGTTGACTTCCTTGATTTCAATGATTATGAAACGGAAGAACGGAACGAAGTTGTTGCGGAAGAGACAAAGGATTACACCTCTTCAAAGCAGTCCTTTTCTTACCCTGACGGCGTAGAGGTAAAAGACACAATCAAGCGTTATGTGGCTGGTGAAGTATCGTTTACCATACGGAACCTGATCAAGAAACGAGAGCTTATTATGATCAGAAGGACCGACATTTTCCACGGCAACTACAATGTTGATGTGTTTTTTAATGACGAGCCCATTGGCCAGTTGATTATTGACGGCTATGACTCAAAGAACCGGTGGAGAAACCTCGCGCTCACCTTTGAGGAAGATCTGCTTCTTGAAAGCGCGGCCCGTATCACCTTTAAAATGGGAGAGAACGGTAGAGATAACTTTGGAAAGGTCTGGTTTTACCAGAAAATATAATGGTTTTTGGAATTAAATATCCGGATTCTACGGATATCCGGGTATTTAATTATAACAATACAGGTATTCTATTTTAGATAGTATTTCTTGCAGCACTATCTAAAATATATTACTTTGAAACAATCTATAAAGAAAAAAGAAGATAAAGAAATGTTTGGAACACCAAGGAAAACATGCAAAAAAGGTCATTTAATGGATCCCTCGTGGGATGTATGTCCCATTTGCCTTGCCCCGGTTTGTGGATGGCTTGTTGTTCTCAATGGAGACGAGAAAAACAAAGTCTATACAATCTATGATGGAAAGAGCAAAATAGGTTCGGGTTCGGATTGTGAAATAAGGATATTGTTGGATAGTATATCACGCCATCATGCCTTACTGATCGCCAGGGACGGTGAATACAGTATTTCCGATTTAAGTTCGGTAACGGGAACCTATCTCAACAATAACCAGATAACAAGCAAGGATATAATCGACGGTGATATTATCCGGTTTGGTGATGTGGAATTTAAATTCAAGTGTTTATAAGAAGAGAGGGATATAATGAGAAATAGAACGATTTTAGCAATAGCAATTGTATTGATAGTTCTAACCGGAACAACTTCCCTCTTTGCGGCACCAAAGGGAAAGTTGATTGTTCGGATAGACCAGCCAATTTCCGATACCTTTCCGTATATGGAAGTATTTGTTTCGGTTTGTGACAGGAAGCATGAGCCGAAACTATCCCTGGTACGGGGCAACTTCCAGGTTTTTGTTGACGGAGAAAAAATTGAATCCCAGCTCGATGTTGCGGGTTTTCAGTATACAGACCAGGGCATTGCCTATTGTCTTCTTATTGCCGCCAATGGTATGATGGAAGGAGAGCCCATGGAGCAGCAGTTAAAAGCTGCCATACGGCTGCAGGAAGGCTTACGGCCCCAGGATACGCTTTCGGTTTATACCTTTGGGGAAGAAATAAAACCGATCTTTGAATTCGAGAAAAAAGACGAAGCGCTGCAAGAAAAGATCAGTAAAACAAAAAATATGGGCGGGAATCCTCACCTGTACGACGCGATTGTATACGCCAGCAGGAAGATTGACGAATCTCCGCTAAAAAGAAAAGTTGTCATTCTCATGTCCGATGGAAGGGAGAACGGCAGCCGGTACAACAAGGAACAGTTAAACCAGATCGTTGATGAAAAAAACATACCGATCTATTCAGTTGGTTTAAAGTTAATGGCAGGGCAGAATCTTCACCGGATTGCCAAAATATCGGATCATACCGGGGGCGATTACCTTTTTGCCAAAAGATTAACTGAAACTCCTCAAAAAATGGAAAGGATTTACCGGCAGATACAGCAGGGATATGTTATCCGCTTTGACGTTGATCATGTTAAAGCCGACAACCAGCCCCATCAGCTCCAGATCAAAGTAGTTGATAAAGGATATGCCGGCACTTTTTTCAAGAATTTCATCGCGAAAAAAGTTCCTATTTCTTTCTGGGTGATCCTTATTCTGATTATTGCCGGTGTCGTGGTTCTCATCGTAATGATTATTCTTTTTATCATTTCCAGGAGGCAGGAGCGTGAAAAGCTTGGTGTGGGTAAGCGGAAATGTCCTGCCTGCGGCCGCAGGATGAAAGATGACTGGGATGAATGCGTGTTCTGTAAATATTTACCCCCGGTTGAAAAACGATGGAATTTGAAAAAGCCCAAGAAGCCAAAGGCTCCAAAAGCGCCAAAAGTGAAATAAAAAAAGCAGGGAATACTAAATGAGTGAAAATGAAACAAGGGATACCAGCACCAATAAAAAGATTGAATACCTGATCCGGGCACGCTACCCTATTATTTACCTGGTATCCAGTGAGGAAAGCCGCGTAGAGGATTCCTTGCAGACAATAGCCTCAAACAGGACCAAAAAAATATTATTCTGGTCCATTACCAAGGGCATGGAAAGTGAAGACGGCAACGCCATTTCCGATCTCAGGGAACCGATTAAGGCCCTGGAATATATTTCGGAAGCAAATATAAACGGGATCTTTGTGCTCAGGGATTTTCATCCCTATTTGAACGACCCTGTGGTAATACGGAAACTGCGGGATTTGAATAAGATCCTTAAGTCTACCATGAAAAACATTATTCTTCTTTCGGCTACGCTCAAAATTCCGCCGGAAATTGAAAAGGAAGTAGCTGTTGTTGATTATAAGCTGCCAACTCGTGAAGAGCTTAATGTTATCCTGGAATCGGTACTGCGGTCTGTTGAGAAACCGGGAGACCTGGATATTTTTGATGATCCCCGGAAGCGGGAAAAAATACTGGAAGCGGCTCTGGGTCTTACTTCAGAGGAAGCGGAAAACGTTTTTGCCCGTTCCCTGGTTGAAACCCGCCAGTTCGATATCGACATTATTCTTTCCGAAAAAGAACAGATTATTCGAAAATCGGGAGTTCTGGAATTTTATAAAACGTCCGAACATATTGAAGATGTTGGGGGTCTTGAGAATCTCAAAGGCTGGCTCCAAAAAAGAACTTCCGCTTTTACAAAAGAAGCGCGGGATTTTGGTTTGCCCCAGCCAAAAGGAGTACTCTTAACGGGTATCCCGGGATGCGGGAAATCCTTAACTGCCAAGGCAATCAGCACCATGTGGCAGCTTCCCCTGCTGAAGCTTGATGTTGGAAAAGTGTTCTCCAGCTTAGTAGGAAGCAGTGAAGAGAATGTCCGTAACGCTATTAAGACAGCTGAATCCATTGCTCCTTCCATTTTGTGGCTTGATGAGCTGGAAAAAGGATTTGCCGGAATGGATTCATCGGGTTCTTCCGATGCCGGAACCTCTTCGCGGGTCTTTGGTACCTTTATTACCTGGCTCCAGGAAAAGACGAGTCCTGTTTTTGTTGTGGCTACATCGAACAATGTATCCTCTCTGCCTCCTGAGCTCTTGCGTAAGGGACGATTTGATGAAATTTTTTATGTTGATTTACCGAACGTTGAAGAGCGTAAGGCTATCTTTAAAATACATTTGAAAAAAAGGCACAGAAACCCGTCTCTTTTTGATGTGGAAATGCTGGCGGAAGCGACTCTTGGCTATTCCGGGGCTGAAATAGAACAAATTATTATTTCTGCTTTATATGATGCCTTTGATAGTAAGGAAGAAATTAGTGATGAACGGCTGATACAGAGTATTAAAGAAATAATACCGCTTTCCCAGACCATGCAGGAACAGATGAATAAAATTCGGGAATGGGCTAAATCACGGGCAAGGAAAACTTCGCTCAATACCTATGCCGACGAACTGGAAGAAAAAACCAGGAAACTTGAAATGAAATAGGTTTCGACTCTCCCGGGCGGTGTAAAATCACCGCCCGCCGCCCCTTTTTGAGAGGGAGCAGTTTAATCTTTTAGGTTTTAGAACATTGTCAGGAAATTAGTCCCTAAAAGATTAGACTGCTCCCTTTTTGAGCAGTAACAATAATTAAGTTTAATATAATAAGGAAAATACTATGGCAGAACGACATGACTTAAAAATTATCATTACCGAAACCGGTGAAGTTCAGCTTGAAGTATCGGGTGTTGACGGTCCCAAATGCCTCAAGATTACTGAAGATCTCGAAGACGCGCTGGGGGAAGTACTGGTACGAGAAAAGAAGTCCGAATTTTACAAAGAAGAGACTTCAACTACAATCGACACTGAAATAAAATAAAAGGCAGGTGAAAGGTGCAGGGTAAAAGGGACAGGTGAAGAAAAGATTCTTTGTAGGAAGTCTTCACTTTAGCCTTGTACCTTGCCCCTTGTCCCTGTTTTCTCGGGAGAAAACATGAGTACAAGAGAAATACAATTCGCGTTACCAATTGGATATGAAGATATGAACGGGAATCTTCACCGTGAAGGAAAAATGAGACTGGCTACGGCTCTTGATGAAATTGAGATTCACAATGATGAAAAGGCTCATTTTCAGCAGCGGTATAGAGATTGTCTTATTCTTTCACGAGTAATGACGGGATTAGGTGATTTAACAGCAGTGAGTCCCGAGGTAATTGAGAACCTGTACGAGGTTGATTTCCTCTATTTGCAGATACTCTATAACAAGTTAAACACTAATTACGAAGAGACTATTGAAACTGAGTGTCCGGAATGTCATACTGTTGATAAAATATTTCTACCGGACCTGTATAAAGAACTGCATCACTATTTCGCGCAGCAAAAAAATAAGGAAGCAGCCGAATAACGGTATGAGTGCATTATGATTAAATACGAAAAATACTCTAAAGAGATTATCATTAGTCATTTTAGAGAACGAAAATCTTTTATAGACAACCAGATAATTGAAAATGACCTCTCAAACATTGAAATGAGCGGCGGTCTTTTTCAAAATGTTGAATTTGATCTTTCCATATTAAACGCTGCGGGTTTCGCGGAAGCGGAATGCGAAAATATGGTTATTAATCAATCCGATCTTAAGGAAATAAATTTTACCAAATCGAAACAGGCATTATCCTATTTTGCCAACTGCAATATGATTAAAGCCTGCTTTGACGGGTCCCGGCTGTTAAAATTTAAAATGAGAAACTGTATTGCCCACAGCCTCTCGTTAAATAATGTCTCTATTATGGATTCTTTATTTGATGAATGTGAAATGTACAAAATAAAAATGAGTAACGCTGTTGTTATGAAAACGTCCTTTTCGCCGGGAATTAAAAAGGATATTGCCGGGATGAATAAAGCCCTCATTACGAGCTCACTCGTGGTGGACTCTTCCTTCGCGGGCATGAATTTAAGCGGAGCTAATTTTAATAATTCAACATTTATCAATTGTGATTTTACCGGAGCGGTTCTTGATGATATACAATGCGAGAATTCAAGGTTTATCAACTGTTCCGTTTAAAAATGATTAATTTAGTTATTGAAAAATTGCCCTGACAAAAAAGCACAACCGGGCTGATATTTTTATCACCCTTTTGTTCTTTTCTTATTTTTTCGGGAAATAATCCCGTTGGGACTTGAAATTCGGGGAAAAATATTATATTATATATACTATACAGTAAGGTTGAAAATATATGAATACCATCCAAGTAGAAGATTTTAAATCGATTGATGACATTGTAAAAGCGATAGATTTCCTGGATACGGACTCTCTTAAAGAGACTCTGGCCTATATTCTGAAGATCTATATTATCGACAAGGAACTGGCATACGACGGCAGGGTTTATGATGATGTTTCCGGTTCCACATCAAGTGAGAGCCGGGGAGAAGGAATTACCCTTGAAAACCCTACTTTCGCGGAACTCATTAGTGAAGCAAAAAAGAAATATTCCTTTCCCGAGCTGAACCTGTTTACCATTGAGAACGACAATGTCTCTATTAACCTGAATGGGACCAGGCATCCCCTGGGCAGCGGCGGTTCAGGGGCTCCTACCCGCCCGGCACGTACCGAGAGCAGACCAGAACCCGCAAGCAGCCCTGCTAATTCAAATAACGGATCGGCAGATTCGCCGGAACGATTCAGAAACCTGGAGCTGGATTAAATTATGTACGCAGAACTGGACAAACAAACCAAAGAACTTATTGTTACGTTACCGGTAGAACTGGAACAGTATTTTAATGAACTCAACAACATCTTAATGGATGAATTCGGTTTTGACCTGATGAATAAACATACTCTGGAGCGGATCAACATGTTTATTGTGAAGTGGTTCGCGGAAAAAGGTATTGAACTTAAAGAGCCGCCCCAGGAAGAAGAGGTTCCGGGCAGCAAACAAAATAATACGAAAGAAAGCCTGTTCCCGGACAGCAAATAAATAAAAAAGGATGAAGCGGTGAAGATAAAAACAGAATTTTCCTTTGTTTTACCGGCTGATGAATTCGACAAAGAAGGAAAAGCCCAAAAAATGCGTGGTAAGATGAGGCTAATCAAAGTAAGTGATCTTTTGGATATTTACCGGGATGTGCGGGTAAAAGAATCGGAAGCCTATTTTTACGTGGTGCTCCTGGCCAAAGTGGTTATAAACCTGGGACCCCACAGAATGATCCATACCCGTATTATAGAAAATCTTTCTACTGAAAATTTCGCCTTTTTAGTAGATTTTCTCAATGAAATAAATCATAAAGTTTTAAGTACGTTTCCGGTTAAATGTTCAAATTGTGGGAATATCTACATTGGAGATGTAAGCATGGTGGGGGAGCAATAGGCTACCTTCCTGAAGAAATTTACAGGGAGGTAGCCTATATTGCCTATCATTTTAACTGGTCCAAAGATGAGATATATAAAATGCCCCACTTCGAAAGAAAAAGATGGATCGCGGAAATCGCTCGAATTAATAAAATAGTAAACGCAAATATAGAGAGCTATTCCAACCCTGCAAGCAGGGAATAGCACTGGGGTAGATCCCCTGAACGAGGAGGAGAAAAATGCTCGATAAAATATTACAATTTACCCGTGAGGGTTTTTACCAGGAAAAATCGGAATTAATTGGAAACGCAGTTAAAAAATATGGTGATGCCAGGGCTGATGCCTCACTGACACCGGAAGAAGTATCCGGGGTGAGAAGCGATTCGGAAACCATTCTAAGAGATGTTATGATCGAGAATGGATTCCGTGATGAAGACAGCGCTTTTATTTCCATGGATAAAGAATTTTTCTCTGAGGATGTTCTGGACCCGAAAAAACTAAGCAAGTTCCAAAAGGAAATGCTTCTTAATTACGGCAGCCAGCAGGTGAAATGGACATTCTCCGGCACCACTGCCGCGTATTCTCCTATTACCAAACGGGTAATCAGCAAGGAAGGCGGCTCATATTCAAACCTCCTGCCCGCAGAACTGAAAAGAAAAAACGAAAAAGAAGAGAAAGAAAAACTCATTCAGAATAAAGACTCAGATTTTCATATTTATCTATACGCAGACGGCACTACTTCCGACAGTTTTATTAAGGAAAAAGCCCCTTTTTCGATGGATAAGTTAAACGACAAATCCGGCTTTAACTGGGATAAGGGATATGCTCCCGACAATACCGTAAACAAAAAAGGCTGGATTGCCGGCTTTAATAATGACAATGAATGGGAACGGATGGCGGTTGCCGACAAACCGTCTGTTATTAGCTCCAAAAACGCGGCATCCCCCACGATGACTTTTAGTGATCGTTACCGGGAAGACGACAACGCGGTGAGCTTTATTGTGAATCCCGAAAACAATGAAGTGTTTTTGTTTGACCATTTTTCACAACTGAAAAACGGCAAAGAAGAACGGTTCTATTCCATAACCGGTGAGTTATACGGCTCTCGCGGTATTGATAAAGAAGCGTCTATTGACGGGATCAAAAATTATTTATCCAAAAACGAAATTACCAGGCTCGCGGGTATTATTGTAGATAAAACAAACGAAGAGACCGTTGAATATTACAAAGAAAATTTTAATGAATTTGTTACGGAACAAACGGAATTCCTCGGCGCCCGGGATAAGGAGCTTAAAGAAAAACTGGTTTCTCTTAAAAATGACATCGCGAACAAAGAAGTAAGCAAAAATATCCTTTCGGGCTTTTTTGAGCTCTCCCAACAAGGAAGAAAAGGCGAGGAGCTGTATGACGCGCTGACTCCTTCTGTTGTTAAGAGTGAATACGAAGTGAATCTTAATATTTTCGACAGCAAAGAAGACCTGAACACCTTCGCTGCCATGCCGCACATTAAAGAGGTTCTTGACGATGAATCTACCGCGTATATCGCGAACCTGGATGTTCCGCAGGAAAAACGGGAGCAATTTTCCAATGTTACGCAAAATATTGTAAATAATTACGACAATATTTTCAAAGAAGCAAACATGGATAAGAAAGAACTCCTGAAGTCTTCATACGATATCGTTGTAAATGAAACACCGGGCAGTGCCGGGTCTATCAATATTGTTAAAGAGAAAAACCTGTCCGATTTTATCCTGGACAGCGCGCGGCCTTCCCGGAAGCCCGATATTCCTTCCTTTACCGCGGCATTCAAAAAGAAGGATGAATATTTTGATATTTCCGACAGCCGTCAATTTGATCTCTGGGCCTATGGAGAAATAAAAACAAACGCGCTGCCGGCCCAGACTGCCGCCAACATTAACCAGGTCATTACCGTTTCCGATATTCCGGCCGACCGGAAAAAACAGTTCGCCGAAGACCTGCGGAAGACAAGTATCCCGGAGCAAACACTTTCGGAAATGAAAGAGCTTATTGCGAAAGCCGACATCCCTCCTTTTGAAAAAAAGGATCTGAGCGCGAAAATTGATGTGGTTTCCGTTCAACAGGAAAAGCTGGAATCATTTGCCGCCCAAAAGCAAGACAAAGGATTGCTGCAAACACAAAATATTCCCGGTGAAGTTATTGCCAAAATCAAAGAAATTATATTGGACATGTCGGTCCCGGAAACTCAAAAAGATGAATATTCCAGGGCCATTCAAAACACCTTTGAACAATTTACATCGATTAGCATGAGTACCGGTATGCCGGCCCCGGAACTGGCTGAAATTGTTGGTGAAATTATTGTCCATAACAAAATTGATCCGAAAGCCGCGTCAAAAAGAATATTCTTTGAAAAAGACCTGGCATCCCTCATTATTGAATCAACAAAAGAAAACAGCAATAAGGCAATTGTTGCCAAAGAGGATGTATACGTGGGGAAACAAGCCGATCCTTCGGCGAAAAAACTTGACCTTTTAAATGATACCGACATTAATATTTTTGCCATATCTCCGTTCATGAGAACAAAAGGACTCAATGAAGAAGAAGCGCAAGAGGTTGTGTCGTATCTAAAAGAAGTGTCTGTTCCGTCTAACAAAGCAGATGATTTTAGCCGGGGCGTAACCCAGGTTATTACCGCGTACAAAGAAAAAATCGAGCCCCTGGGTGTATCTCCGGTTGAGGCTGTCCGGTCCGTTACCAAAGCCTTAACCGGTCAAATCGCCGATATTCCTCAGGCGATTGAATCGATTGTTTATTCCGGCATTGGGAAGAAAAAAGGTCCGGACGCTCAAAAAGGATACGCCACTCCGCTGGCGTCACGGGGAATTGGCACCGGGTTTACCCCTCCCCTTTCCTCAAACGGGTTTGAGCTAAACCTGGCCCAACATACAGATTTGAACAGTTTTGCCGCCTCTTCATACCTGGTAAATGCCGGTTTATCCAAGGACCAGTCGAGCCAGGTTATTTCATTCCTGGAACAAGCTATAATTCCCGCGAGCAAAGGGGTAGATTTTTCCCGGAGTGTTGCCCGGGTGATCAGTTCGTATACCGAAAAAATCGCTCCAAAAGGAATAAGCCCTGTTCAGGCAATCCGGTCCGTTGAAGCCGCCTTTAATGAACGCTTCGATGAGATCCCTGCGGCAATTGAACCAATCATTTCCGCCGCTCTTACCAGCACAAGCGGAACAGCGGTAGAAACTTCCACCGCGCTCATCTCTCCGGAAGGGTTTGAGCTTAATATTTCCAAAGAGGATGATTTGAACACCTTCGCGGTCTCTACCTTTATGAATTCCTTTAAAACGGAAAATAATTTGAGTGACGGCGATTCCGAAGAAATAATTTCCTTGATAAAGAACGCTCCTGTTCCTTCCGAAAAAGGCGTCGATTTCTCCAGGGCTGTTGCCCGGACTCTCGCGGCATATAACAATGATTTTGCTTCTTTGAATACTACCCCGGTTAAAGTGGTACAGGCTGTTGCCGATGCTATTGCCGGTAATATTCACCGGATCCCTGAAAAGATCAAGGATCTTGTTCTTTCAAACGCGGGTATTCAGCCTGCTGTTCCTGAAGCGGCACAAACACCCGAAGATCAAGAACCTGCTTCTATTAAAGAACCCGCGACTCTTGAGTCCCTTGATCTCTTTAACGAGAACGATCTCGCGTCTTTTATTAAATCTCCCGAGTTTAAAAACTCGGAAATGAGCAAAGAAAACTTGCAGGATCTGATTCGCGAACACAGCGATTCTTACCAGGGATTGCAAAATAATTTCTTTAAGCAGATTCCGTTAAAATTCAAATCGGAAACTCCGGTTGAAACCCCGAAAGCTCAAAATGATGCTCCCGTAGAGTCGGCTTCGAATGAACTGCCCAATGATGTTTATTCCACAGGGTGGGCTACGACACAAATTGGCGATGGTGCTGTTCAGCTTTCCTTTACCGATTTCGGTAAAAAAGAACTGGACCCCGTTACCCAACAGCGGGTACAACAGGGCTCCGCGAAACCGCAGGCCCGGGTATATAACTTTGAAAAAATAAAAGAATCAAAAGAAAGCAGCCAGGCTCCTGCCATACAAGGTGAAGCTTCCGCGAACTCTCCGGTTCAGCCGGAAAAACCGGCAGCCGCGCAAACCCTGCGCATAGCCGGTGATGGCGACAACATGGTATTTTCTTCTCCTTTTGTTACATCGGCTACGGATGAAATAAAAGGGGCTGCCGGGGCTGCCAATCAAAACCCGAATGAGATCGTTGTTGAGACCACTGCTCCGCAGCAGCCGGGTGCCGTTTCTCCCGAATCGGAGCGAATGATGAGAATTGAACAGAATTACCAGGCAGACAAAAAGATGCTTGCAGGTTCCGGCACTTCCCTGGACGTAACACAAAAACTTGCCAAAGGGGAAGGCGGCAAAGGCGGCGGCGGCGACAAACCCGGGGGAGATGGAAACACCGTTAAGATCGCGTTCGATGAATTGTTTGATGAGTTCAAACGAAGAATTGAATCGAATCTTTCATAATACTGGCACCGGAGGCCTTACATGAGTGTTAAATTTAGGAAAAACTATTCGGCAGACTCGGGGAATACCCTGGTCTGCCTTAAAAAATCGGTAGATAATTACTCAACCAAAACAGGAAGGACTTTTAAGGAAGTCCGGGTTCCCTTAGGGTACCCTTCGCGTACCGCGAGGAGACCACAAACGGAAGAAGAACTAGCGTCGGGTATTCCTGAGAATTCGGGACGCAACCAGGAAAGAGGCAAGCAGCTGGACCCCATGATCCAGAGCAGACTTGAGACCGCTCTTTCTATTGACCTGCGGGATGTTAGGATTTATACCGGGGGTTATGCGGCACAGGTTACCAGGGAACAAAATGCCCGGGCCGTTACTATTGGAAATGACATTTATTTTGCCCCGGGTGAATTTAACACGGAATCGGAAGACGGCATGGAGCTCTTACTCCATGAAATTATGCACACACTCCAGTATTCCCGGCAGGATTTAAACCGGGGACGCCGAGGTTCGGATATTAACGATATTACGGAATTGGAAAGAGTCGCGGATACATTTGAGAAAATGGGTGGTGCTATGTCTACTGCCTTTCCCGATACTGCGGTTACCCCTACCCTTCCGGGGCCTGTTCCCGCTCCTTTCCCGATCATTGAAACACCTCCTTCTTCCGCTCCAAAAGGAGCTGAGGCCGGGATGCAGAAAAAAGACGGGCCTCCCGGGGGCGGCAGTGATGATCCCGAAGAACAAAGCAAGGAAACCGGAAAACCGGGCGGATTTAAACTGATACTAAAAGACGGCAGTGAAGTTCCCATGACCAAGGCCGACATCGATACCCTGTTCTTTGCGTTTGAACGGAAAGTTGGGGAATGGCTGCGGGACCAGGAAAAAACAGGAACCCAGGGCGAGTACGAACAGCAAATTATTAAATTTTTTAAAGTGATTAGCGGTTCCGACTAAGAACCGCGCTCCGCGCTATGACATTTGATGAACTTTCAAAACTGGGTACTGAGGCAGACGCGTTCTCCCGCGATGGCAATTACGCCAAAGCCATTGATACCTATTTCCGCATTACCGACAACATGGTGGAGGATAAAAACATTTATCCCTATATCGCGGGAAAAACGGTACTTGGTTTACTGTATACTTTTATAAACCGGGATGAAATTGAAAAAGCATTTCAACTATGGAGCTCTCACCGTGAGACGACCATCTTCGGCATGGGAATTTCTGCCCTGGAAGAAGGCCTGGCTGCTCCCCATGACACCATGCTATACTTTTTTATATGCGCCTATCTTGTTGCTCTTACGGGCATGAAGCCGGAAGTATCAGCAGGAGTTATTTCTCTGTATATGCATATTATCTGCTCCTACGCCCTTGATGAAGATGAGGATATGATTGCCCCGGCATTTACCGTATGGAAACTGTCTCTTCTTAATATTTTCAATGAGTCCAACGCTATTCCTGCCAGGTATTTTAATGAAATAAAAGAACTGGAAAAAAACATGGACACCGCTGTTCTCACGATGGAATCGGTCAAGCTGCTTGAATCAATGGATTCGCCCGAATTCGACCTCCCGGTTCCGGGTGTATGGGATTTTACGCTGCGCTCGGATGAAAAAATGGGTATCGTTATGGAAGATTTCATCTTCGCGCTTACGGAACTTTTGGGGGAATAAGTTCTCGACTCTCTCAAGAAACTCTTTTTGCTTGTGCGCGGGCGTAGTACTATTTAGTCTCTGATCTATATTTTTCCCGCTACACAGGGTCGATCGTGTCTTGATATACCGAAAAACGTCATTCGGAATGTAACCTATGGCCGGAGCGATGCCTCCGCGGGTTGTGAGACTGTTTGAGCGGAGCGAGTTCCGAACATCTGCGGAGGTATTGCTCCGGCCATAGGTTACATTCCGGGTTCATATACCTTATATATGACGTACTATTTAGTTTCTAATCTATTTTTTCC
>JAAENB010000557.1 GCA_024224995.1 bacterium
CAAAAAAAGATGGGAAAGGGATCGGTGCGTCTTGCCCCTTACTCATGCTCATGCCGGTGATGCAGATCGGGCTGGTGCGGATGTGAGTGGTCTATTTCTTCGTGGGAGTGAGCATGGGAATGCGAAGTCTTGATATCACCCTCAGAATGCTTATGAGTATGATGATCATCGTCATGGGAATGCAGGTGGATATGATTTGTATGGGAATGGTTGTGATGATGCTCATGACTGTCGCGCAAAACCAGGAAGATAGACAGGATCAGGACACCGGCAGCACCGCCTTGAAAGGGCGAAACGGACTCGTTCAGAAGAATAACCGAGAAGAGAACGCCGAGAAAGGGAGCGCTGGCGAAGATAACCTGGCTCCGGGTGGCCCCCAGGTCGTGGGCAGCAGTAATATACAGCATGATGCTGATGCCGTATGAAAAGAAGCCCGTAACAAGAGCAATACCGATCATGCCGGGATTAAAGACCGGAACGGATTCGGGAAGGCCCGGAATATTTACCACAAACAGCCCAATGCAGAGGTTAACGGCCCCGGCGAAAATACCTTTTATAGAAGTACTTTCAGCAGGAGTGATCTCGTCAATGAGGGCGGTGAAATGGTTGTCCAGACCCCAGCAGACGCAGCCCAGTGCAACGAGAATACCGGCCGTAATACCGGAGCTCCCGGTTTCGGAAAAAGTAAGGAGTATACCGGCGCCAACAGTCCCGAGAATACCCAGCCAGCCTTTAAATCCAAGGTGATCTTTAAACAGGAGATACCCCAGCAGGGCAGTGGCAGCCAGTTCGAGATTAAGCCATAAAGATACCGAAGAGGCAGAAGCAACGGAAAGCCCCAGGAGCAAAAAGACCGGCCCCAGAATACCGCCAAAGAGAACAGCACCCACAATTTTGAGACTGTTTTTTCCTTTGAGACGAGAAAAAACAGAGAGCCCGTTTTTAAACAGCACAACAGGGAGGAGACCAAACCCTGCGCCCAGGTAAAGCAAACCGGCCAGTTGGAATGGGGACAGGGTTTGCAGCAGGCTTTTGCTTATGGGTGTGGCAACCCCGAAGAAAGCGGCCGAAAGTACGGCGATAATTACCGGTTTGATTTTCATATTGTACTTATTCGTGTGCCGGGAATATATTGTCAAGATTCTTCACAAAAAAATAATTTTTTTTTTTGCCCTTTATCTTTTTTAAATCAGACCTATATAGTAGGAGAAGGGAGTTCAATCTCTTTAGCCAACCGTTTTTCAATAAATAAAAATAAAAGAAGGGCAGAGCAATGTTTTCGAAAAAATTATTCTACGGCGCCGGGTATACGGCTATTGTACTGATTGTATCAATGACTGCCTGCGGCAAGGGAATGGATATCCTGTTTGATCCGGTCGCACCGGTCGCACCGGTAGAACCGGTGGCGGAATTTCCGGAGCTGCTGGCGCACTGGAAACTGGATACTGATTTAACCGATTCTGCGGGAAGTAATCACGGGGCGGCGTCGGGAGAATTTTCTTATGGACCGGGAGTGGAAGGGAAAACAGCAGCCTTTGACTGGACAAATGCCGCAAGCGTTAGTCATCCCAGCGGTTTCGACAAAGAGGTCTATACTGTATCGGCCTGGGTGCGGCGGTTTAAGCACAATACCTCTCCGTATATTCGCTTCGTTAATAATTTTAGCCTGCAAACCAATTCTTCGGGAACGTGGGAAGCGACATTTGAAAAAAACGGAAGGGTCTTTGAGTCCGGTTTCAATTTACCCCTTACTGAATGGCATCACTTTACTGTTGTTGCGGACAATACCAGGGGGAACGTGGTTTTTTACCTGGACGGGAAACAATGTGGTGATGTTCACACAATTGCAGAAGGGGAAATCTTATGGGACAAAACTCCTCTGTATGTTTATATTGGACAAGCCTGGGAAGAAGCTCGCTGGAACGGCAATATTGATGATATGAGAGTCTATAACGGGAGACTGGACGGACCTCAAGTTCAGTATTTATATGATTCGTTCCCGGACCCCGAAAGCAGCTTACCCGCAATGCCGGGAACCGAATACCGGTACCGGGTAATTGCGTATAACAGTGCCGGAGATTCTCCATTTTCGGAAGTAACAGCAACTACTGCATCACCGGGAACACTGCCTCAACTGCTTGCACACTGGAAGCTGGATAATAATTTTACCGATGAAACAGGTAATAATACCGCGGCAATCCAGGGACAATTCAGGTATGAAAAAGGAGCGGATGGAAATTGTGCCACGTTTGACCGGTCAAATTATGCCCGGGTAGAGGCTCCTGTCTTTGTCAAGAACTAAACGCCTAACAACTCTCTTCACCGATAACCGATCACCCATCACCGATAACCCGGCCCTCCGGGCCACCTCTTACCTCTCCCCCTCACCAACCACCGTATTCAGGATCTCAATCCGCTGAGTCAGCGTACTTAAAATATCCACCATTTCATCGGTGTTGAAGTTGACTTTAATCATAACGGAGTTAAGGGTTTCAACAGCGTTAACCACATTTTCAATAGAGCTGTATTGTTCGGTAGAGGCAGTGGTAATCTGTGAAGAGCCGTCGGAGATTTCGTTCATGTGGGCCTGGATGGTATTCATGAGCTGTTCCTGGTCCACGCAGAGTGTGAGAATTGTTTTGCTGGCATTGTTTACGTTCGCCACGGAGTCATTGATATCGTCGAGATAGGCAGATGATTCGATAATAACATTGCTTTCTGTCTCGATCTCCTGAACGATCTGTTTAACAATACTCTGTATGCTTTTGGCCTGTAAAACAGACCGGTCTGCCAGTTTCCCGATCTCGTCGGCAACAACAGCAAAGCCCCGGCCCGAGTCACCGGCACGGGCAGCTTCAATAGCAGCGTTCAGAGAAAGCAGGTTGGTCTGCTCGGCAATATCATTAATAATAGTGGCAATCTCTTCAATTGAGGTGGAAGAATCTTTGAGGTTGAGCATGCCTTCTTTAACGGTGTCCAGTTTTGCAGTAATACGGGCGGTAACTTCCCTGCTGGTGTCGCTCAGGTCAACAGCATACCGGGCGCCTTCGGTAATTCCTTTGAGAGAGCTGATATACTCAAGAAGCAGTTTGCTGCCGTCCTGGACTTCTTGGTCCTGGCTCACTGCGTTGTCTGCGATAGACTTAATAGAGGCAGAGACCTGTTCAACAATGACTGAAGTGTCGGAGAGACTGGTTTCCTGGTTGAGCATTTCTTCTTTGAGAGAGGCGGTGGCGTTTTCAACAGTCTTTGAAATGGAAAAGAGTTCTTCCGTGGATTCCGAGACTTTGCCCAGCACATCACTGAGGCCTTCGTTCTTTTCTTCGATCACTTCCTGCGAAGAGCTTAAGTCCCTGGCAAGGCCCGCGATCCTGCGGACAATAACAATAGCAAAGGAAACAAGAAAACCGGGATACCCGATATTTGACATAAAGGTGTACGATAAAATAATACCGTTTGTCATGAGCGCGTCGTGAATAAGCGTACCCAGGAAAAAGCCGTAACCCACAAGCAGGATGAGAACCTCTTTTCTTTTTTTGCCCAGGGCGCTCAAAAGAAGAATTCCCCAGGTAAGCTGGATAACAACACCCAGGGGAACAACGATGTCAAAGCGCCAGCCGGTAATGGGAGACTCCGGGGACGCGGTTAAACTGATAACAGATAAAGCAGTACCGGTAACACCCACAATTATCCGGGTCCATAATTTTTTAACGTTAAGAGCTGTTTCCAGGTAAAAATATATCCAGCATGCCATAATAGTGGTAAAAAAATAGAAAAGTTTGTCATGGGTAAACCAGTTCATTGAACCGTAACTCGGCATCCAGGAGTGGAGGGTAATAATAAACCATATTATGGAAATACCGCTGAAGTGTATGGTGAGGATATTTTTCCGGCGGTTAATAAAGTATGAGACGAACATACCCACTCCCAGCATAAGGGTAATAATAGCCATGGACATGGGCAGGAATTCCGCCATAAACCGCTGCCAGAAATGGTATACCCGGACATCAAAGGCCGGGGCAATAAAAGGCTCGCCGTTAAATCGAGCAACCTGGCTGGTGAGCTGCCTTATTACAATTTGATTTTCTTCACCGTATTTGATCAGTTCATTGGGAAGAAAATGACAACTCGTTGTGTTCCAATCGGAATGAAAGTTGGGGAACCCACGGCCGGAGACGCCAATGCGAACCCCGTTTAAATACGTCGCTTCAGCATCCCAGACCTTGCCAAGAAAGATAGCCAGGTCCGTACCTTCATATTTTTTATCAATATGAACTTTTTTCCGGAGCCATATCACACTTCGTTGTTTTTTCTTGATGATATCACCCGGCAGTTCAGCAAAGGTTTCCCAGTCATTGTCCGGGAAATCAAAGGTCGTATAATCGGGATTATCAACCATATCCTTTTCCCAGGGAGCGGCCTGGAATTTCCAGTTTTTTGACAGGTCTGTTTTGCCTTCAGGAGAACAGGATGTGAACAGGGAAAATATGGAAAACAGTAATACAATAGAGAAAAGCGTTTGTTTTTTGTTCATTTTTTTGCACCCGGGTGGATATGATTCTATAAAATTATTTGACCATTTTTTTATTGCTGGTTATTAATGCAATTATAATTTTTTATTTTCACAAAATCAGATCTTTTTTTCCAAACCGAATGGCCGGGAAAAAAATACGTTGGAAACAAAATAGTATTGCGGGCTGTATAGTTAACATTCCGAATTACGTTTTTCGGTATATTAAGACACGACCGACCCGGTTTAACAGGGAAAAAATACGTCAGAAACTAAATAGTATTGCAAGCTGCATC
>JAAENB010000558.1 GCA_024224995.1 bacterium
AAAGATAATTTATTATTATGCGTAAAGTCGGCACTCAACCTGGGGAAAACTCCGGAACAATTTTTAAGCGATACCGATTTTGAAGCATACTGGGAAGATAAAGATTTTCTGCATGTTCTTGAACCATAAGGAGGATACCATTAAATATACGGAAGAAACTGTTATGATACTGGGGTCTGTTTCCATCGGCCCCCAACCCCTCGCAGGGGTCGCTCCCCCAAAGGGGGCACAAGAGTTTTTGGAAAAAAGCCAATTTCAGCCCGGGGTTTTAACCCCATAGGGCAGCAGAGCAGAACCCCGGATAACATCTTCCGGGAACAGGCCCCGTTTGTAAATTAGTTCATCAGGATGATGGGTATCTCTCATAGCGTGGGGCTTCCAGCCCCTCGTTATGAAAAAGGAAGCCCTGCTTTTAAATTTTATACGCGGCGTGCTATTTATTCTGTCTCGCCCGGGTCTATCTCATCATTGGTGATGGTCCGTAATATTTCACTGGCCACGGGCGGACACCCGGGAACAAAGATGTTTCCTTCCTTGTGCCGCGCGGTACAGTTCCCAATACAAATAGTATTTTGCGGCAGGACATCGTGTCCTTTGCCAATGGCAATATCTACATTGGAATCGGGGAAATAATCCAGAACCTGTTTGCCGTAGCGTTTGAGAAAAAGCAGCAGCGTAGACTGGCACGCGCTGCAGGAATTCTGATCCAGTATTGTCATTCCGGGAAATTCAATAGATAAATTATCCGGGGGAGTGTCGAAAACAGAGGCAGTCTCACGCCAGTTTTCCGGGGTAACAGAAACCCGGTCTAAATCAATTATTCCATATCCGCGTTCCGCGCCAATTTGTAAATGAGGAATGTCTTTAGCGTGCAGGCCCATAAGTTCACAGGCAACAGCATCAGCGGCAAAAGGATCGGCACCCGCGAGAACCACACCCAGGGGTTTGGGTTTGCCGCTGGAAGGGCCCAGACCTTCCATGCAAATAGTACCGTCGATAATAGCAAAGTGAGGGCTTAATACTCCTGACAAATCGGCAATAGCAATATTCAGGGGTTTGTTCTCGTCGCCTTCAACAAGGGGGAGCATATGAAGCGTGGTTTTACTGCGGCGCCATAAACAACCTTTCATGTTTTTGATCGCCAGGGTAACACCGGTATGCATATGCGTTTTCATAACCGGAATAGATACAATAATATCAAACTCAAAAACTTCCGGACACACCTTTAAAGATAGAATGGCCTTTCCTTCCGGGACTTCCAGTTTAACAAACGGACGCTCATCCATATCAATAAGCGGGCAGCCCCGTTTCCGTGCTTCACCCGCGATTCCGGAAGATTCCAGGGCTTCCAGGGCTTTTACCCCAACAATAGGACTTTCGCCAACAGCAACTTCGGCACCGGCTTTTTGAAAAACATCAATCGCGGCAGCCACAACCAGCGGATTGGTAACAACGCCGTCTTCCGGTTTCGCGTTCCTTCCGGCATTCGGTTTAAGCAGAACCCGTTTTCCCCGGGCAGGAGAAAGATCAAACGCGGAAAGCGCTTTTATAGTATTGCCATAGGGATCAGCTCCATTCGCCACCGATACCCGGGGATAATCTTTTGATTGTATAAATGGACTCTTACTCAGTCTCGTTCCTTTCATTTTGTAACCCGCTCTTTTATATAAAAATACAACAATGCCCGGGAGTAGTGAATTTTGTCAATACTTTACTGCCGGAGCTTTTTGAATCATTTTGAAAACCGGGATAATTTCTTGAGCAATTCGGGAAAAACACCCATCGTATCGGAGAGTTTGTCAATATCAAAATTCAGCGCGAGCCTGTTGAGGGTACTCCCCCATTCCGCCAGGAACGGAACCTGGAATGAATCTCCCAGCTCTTGAATTTCGGAACCCAGTTCCGCGATCTCATCAACAACACTGGTTTTATTTAAGCGCTCCCATTTGCTTATAAATTCGTTTTCAATGGTCGCAAGAAGTTCGGGCAGCCGTTCTATTGATTCCCTGGAGAGTAATTCCAGCTGTGGATCAATGGAATCCACAAAATCACACACGGCATTCACGTTTTTTTTATCATGAAATTTTACAATCGAATGAGGAAGAAACGAGCAAACTTGTGTAAGAAAGTCAGTTTTACTAACCGGTTTAACCAGGTGTCCCTGGATATCAAGTTCTTTTAAAAAGAACCTGTCTTTTTCCATGCCGGAAGCGGTAACGGCTATGACCGGTATTGAACTCAGAGATTCATTTCCCTTGATGATTTTAATTGCCTCAGCCCCGTCCATAACAGGCATTTTTATATCCATCAGGATTAGATCCGGGAGGTACTGCTTCGCGAAAGAGACCGCTTCTCTCCCGTTTTTAGCTTCAATAATTTGAAGCTCCGGTGAAGCGAAATATGACTTTAATAACATGCGGTTTGATTCAATATCATCGGCGATTAAGACTAATCCTTGTTGAAATAGCACTCTTTCTCCCGGCTGACTTCTTTTTACTTTACCAGTATCCAGTGAATCCGTAATAAGAATATCCCTTATGGTAATAGTAAAAATACTTCCTTCATCTTTCTCACTTTCAACAGAAAGTTCTCCTCCCATCATCCGGATAAATTTTTTAGATATGGACAGGCCCAGTCCTGTTCCGCCATATTTGTTTGAATCCTGCCCTTGCTGTTGTTTAAAGGCTTCAAAAATGACCTCTTTTTGATCGCCCTGAATACCAATTCCCGTATCTGCCACAGAGATTATAATATCAACCAGATCATTTTTTGAATAATCGATAGAATCATCGAGAGAATTCTTTTTAATGGTATGGGCGCTTAGTTTTATATATCCTTTCTCAGTAAACTTGATGGCATTTCCCAAAAGGTTAATAAGAACCTGGCGCAATCGAAGATCGTCGAGAATGACCCCCGGCGGCATACCAGGGTCTGTTTCGATGATGAAGTCGAGCTCTTTCTCATTAATTTTATACGTAAAAATATTTTTAATTTCGAAAATCACCCTGGCAAGATCAACAGGCCTGAAATCGAGGATCAATTGTCCCGCTTCAATCCTGGAGAGATCGAGCATATCATTAATGAGGCTCAGAAGCGTGTTCCCGCTGGAAGTAATCGCCGAGAGGAATTCCAGATGCTGTTTATCTTCCACCTGATCAAACAATATTTCGGCAAAACCAAGAATTGAATTCATGGGAGTTCTAATCTCATGGCTCATATTTGCCAGGAATTCACTTTTTGCATTATTCGCTTTTTCGGCTGCTTCTTTTGCCCGCTCAATCTCTTTGTTCGCCCGGATACGATGAGTAACATCATGAGCATTTAATACAATAGCTTTGAGCCCTTTATTCCGGAGCATATTGGTGCAGTTTGATTCAAAATTAAGAAATAACCCATCGTTATTTCTGAGCCGGTGATCAAAAGTTGCGGGGCGTTCTCCCTTTACTACATCGGCAAGGACGTTCTTCAGGAAAGGTTTATCATCATCATGAAAAAGATAAAAAATCGACTTTCCTAAAAGTTCTTCTTTATTGAATCCAAGAATTGTTGTACTTGACGGACTCTGGTACCGGATGGAGCCGTCTTTGCTAAAAGCAAGGATAATATCGGTTCCATGTTCCGTAAGTCCCCGAAAGCGTTCTTCCCGTAACGCGAGCTGGCGGTTCCAGAAGAAAATAAGAATGATAACAAAGAAAAGAACTCCGGCTACCTGGAGACCTGTCCGCCAGAGATCCCCCGGAGCAATGCCGTATTCATAACGGACAGCTATCCATTTTTGCCGAATCCTGTTATGTTCTTCCAGGCTTATGGAAGCCAGTACTTTATTAATAATACTAACCAGTTGAGGCCAGTCTTTGCGAACGGCAAAAAAAAGATCATAGTTTCCATAGGTGGTAGGAGCCGCGATCTTAAGGTTTGCCAGGCCGTTCTTCTGGATGAGATAACTGGAAGCAGCCAGGTTCCCAATATGGGCATCGGCCTGTCCCAATGATACGGCCTTAAGAGCTTCCAGGGGACTGTTTACCGGGTAGGGAACAACGGCAATGCCGTCACGCTTGAGCCATTCGCCTGCAGATGTCTTGCGTATAATAGCAACTTTTTTACCGTGAAGATCTTTTAACCCTCCAATAAAAGGAGCTTCTTTTTTGCTGATTATTATCATAGGGAAAGAGAGATAGGGATTTGAAAACGCAAGGTACTTTTCACGATCAGGGGTTTTGGCAGCGCAGGACACCAGGTCCAGTTCTTTATTCCGGGATTTTTTTAAAATCTCAGGCCAGGTAAGATTATTCCGGGTTTCTATCGTTATGCCAAGCCGCTTGCTGATTATACGAACATAATCCGAGGCCATACCCATAGCCTTCTTATTGCTGTCAATATAATGAAAGGGAGGAAACGCCCTGGGTCCGGCAGCTCTAATTACCGGATGCTGCTGCAGCCATGCGGTTTCCTTTTTGCTAAAGGTTATTTGGCCTGATTTTTTATCAACAGTATTCTTTGGGTCATTGGTATTAAGATTATTGGCCCTGATTGGAAGCATGATAAAGACCAGGAGGAATACGAGTATACAATTAAATCTTATGTTCATCTTAATTAAAATAATGACCCCTTTGTTTTGTGATTGTGTTGACAATAATAATAGATTTTATATTAAATGGAGCAAGACTGCAATCAAAATTGACCCGGAATAACTTTTTTTTGACGTTACCCGGTTTTTGTATACCTTATGAAAAAACTAATAAAAAAACTAATAAAACTCCTTTTTCTATTATCCATATCAATTTTCGCGGTGATTTTTATCTGCAATTGGCAGGTGGAACAATTCGCGAAAAAATCGGTCTATTATGATCTAAAAAAAATCCCTTACAATAACGTTGGATTGCTCCTGGGAACAAATAAGCGGGTCAAATCGGGAAGGATAAATTTATATTTCAAATACAGGATCAATGCTGCTGTTAAGATCTATAACAGTAAAAAAATCAAGTATATCCTGGTAAGTGGAGACAATACACAGAATTACTATAATGAGACCCGGGACATGAAAAAAGAACTGATGAAAAAAGGAGTACCGGAACACGCCATAATTCTTGATGATGCGGGAATCCGTACCCTTGATTCCGTAGTACGGGCAAAAGAGATCTTCGGGCAAAAAAATATAACCA
Source organism: bacterium (assembly GCA_024224995.1). Next base: position 5,163 of record JAAENB010000558.1, read on the forward strand.
TAATTTCCCAAAAATTCCAGAATAAAAGAGCCATATATATCGCGGATGCCCATGATATAAAGGCTATTGGCTTTAATGCCAGAGACCCCCTGACAAAGATGAAGGCTTTAAGAGTAAAAATTCGTGAAGCATTTGCCAGGGTAAAAGTATTTATTGACCTGTATATCCTGAATACCAGGCCAAAATTCCAGGGAAAAAAGATTATTATACCTGCTTCTTTGTAAACAATTCCTTTTTTAATTGATTTTTTATCAAAAAAGTTGACAATCAATGAGTATGTATATATATTATATTTATTGAATGAAAATTCAATCAAAAAGTACAGTATATACAGCGGAGGGTATTATGATACGACTTATCCAATTCTTTGTAAACAGGAGCCTGCTTGGTAATTTTATTACTGTGGTAGTAATTATCAGCGCAATTATCGCTCTGATGAACATGGAAAGAGAGCAGTTTCCCGGTGTTGATTATGATTTTGTCCTGGTTACTACCGTATACCGGGGTGCAACTACCGAAGAGGTTGAGCAGTTTGTTACCATCCCCATTGAAAAAGAGTTAATCTCCGTAAGCGGGATAAAAAAAAGCAAATCAAATACCCTGGAATCAATGAGTGAGATAATCATAACCCTGGAGCCGGACCTGGAAAATAAAACCGGAACTATCCAGGATATCAGGGACGCTGTGAGCAGGGTCGAATCGGACCTGCCCGAAGGTATTGATGAACCGGTCATAACCGAACTGACCTCGGCCCGGTCACCGGTAATTGATGTTGCCTTATACTGGAAAGATCAAAACAAGAACTTAAATGATCACGAACAGGAAACAATATTACGCAAATACGCGAAGCTCCTGGCCAACTCCTTAGAAAGAGTAGACCAGGCTGCCGCTGTCGACAAACGGGGATACCGTGACCGTGAGATATTTGTTGAAGTGGACCCAAAAAAAATGAAAGAGAATTTTATCTCTTTTGAAGATATTTATAATAGTATAGACAACAGGAACATCAGTTATCCCGGCGGCAATATTACCGACAGGGGTATTGAACACAAGATCCGCACGTCCAACCAGTTCAAGAATACAGACGAAATTAAAAGCCTGGTGCTCCGAACCAATGATATGGGGTATGCCGTGCGAATAAACGATGTTGCCGGGGTACGTGACTCCTTTGAAGAAGAAGAAATAATCGAAAAAGCAAATGGGAATAAAGCTATTATTTTAACCGTGCGCAAAAAGGAAAAAGGAGACGCCATTAAAGCTACTGACGCGGTAAAAAAAATAGTCAAAGAATTCAAAGCGGAACTTAAAAAAGAACTGCCGGAAAACATAAGCGGCAATCTTACTATAATACTCATTAACGACAGTTCTTCTTCCATCAAACAACGCTTGCAGAACCTTTCTTCAAATGTGATCATCGGTATGATCCTGGTCCTTATTTCGCTCTTTTTCTTTCTCGGGTGGCGTATTGCTTCCATGGTTGTTGTGGGCATTCCTTTCGCGTTTGGGATCGCGTTTTTGCTCATGTCTTTTTTTGGGCTTACCCTTAACGTCATCAGTCTTTTTGGCCTTGTTATTGTCTCCGGTATGCTTGTTGATGATGCCATTATTGTGGCGGAAAATATTTATAGTTATATTGAACAGGGAATACCGCCCCTTGAGGCCGCGGTTTCCGGGACAAAAGAAATGGTCCCTCCCCTTATGGCTTCAATATCAACAACCATGATGGCTTTTCTTCCGCTTATGTTCATGGGCGGAATGATGGGAAAATACATCTGGGCCATTCCTGCTGTTGTTATTATCGCCCTGGCCGCGTCTCTCCTGGAAAGCTTTTTTATCCTGCCCTCCCATGTGGCAGATGTTATGCCTGCCAAATCCAAAGAAAACGCGGAGCCGGTTTTTCAGAAAAATAATTTGCAGTCAAATATATTTAAAAAACTGCAAGAGCGGTATTTTCCCGTACTCAACCATGCTCTCAACCGGCCCTTTACCGCCGTTATTATTGTCTCTGTCCTGTTTTTCATGAGCCTGGGACTCGCGAAAATGGTTGGATACAAAATGTCTTCAGCAGGTATGCCCGCATTTCATGTTCTTACTGAAGCTGAAGAGGGCGTCAGCTTAAAAGAAATGAGCAGAAGAATGAGCTCATTTGAAAAAATTGTCGGGCAGCTGCCGAAACATGAGGTTGACGGTTTCATCACCAGGGTCGGTATTCAAAAGCCCGACATTATGGACCCTTTTTTCAAACGAGGAAAGCAATATTCTCAGCTGACTATTTATCTCACTCCCCTGGGGATTCGTGACAGAAAAGGTACCGACATTATGAAAGCGCTGCGTGCCGATCTCGAAAAAAAGAACAAGCAGCTTGGATATTTTACAAAGATCGACATTAAGCAGGAACATTCAGGCCCGCCTATTGGCTCCCCCATTCAATTAAAGATCAAAGGTGAAGACGCTCCTGTTGTTCTGAATATTGCCGACCAGGTAAAAAAAGAACTCAACAGCATTAAGGGTGTCTACGAGATCAGGGATAACCGGGTTAAAGCTAAAGACGTTTTTCATGTTGTTGTCAATGAAAAGATCGCGTCCAGGGCCGGGGTAAGTGTTAAAAGAATTGCCCACACGCTCCAGGCCAACTACGAAGGTGTTGTTGCTTCTACAGTTAAAAAAGGACAGGAAGATATTAAGATCCGCATTATTTATCCGGAAAAACTTCGCGAACAGATCAGTTCCCTGAACACCGTTATGATAAAAAATACTATGGGAAACCTGGTCAACATTAATGCCTTTGCCCGTTTTGAAAAACGCCCGGGTGTGGCAGTGATCAATCACGACAACCGGGAGCGGGTTATTTATATCAATGCTGAGGTAGACAAAACCAAAAACACTCCCGTAAGCGCTAATACCGATATCCTGGAACGTGCCGGGAACATTATGAAAAAATACCCGGGCTATTCACTGGAAACCGGGGGCGAAATGGAAGATACAAAAGAATCCATGGGCGACCTGGGTATGGCCGCGCTTTTCGCTCTTCTGGGTATTATTATCATTCTTGTTCTGCTTTTTAACAATTTCAGAAATATCCGGGTTGTTATTGTTTCGGTTCCCTTAAGTTTTATTGGCGTTGCTATTGCTTTTTCTATTAACAAAATCTTCAACCCCGGTTTAAACTTTACCTTTGTTGCCACCCTGGGCATTGTCGCGCTCTCCGGAATTGTTTTAAACGATTCCATTGTTCTGGTTACGGCTATTAACAATCTGGTTAAAAAAGGAACCAAACTCAAAGACGCGGTTCTTCAGGGTGCCTCAAGCAGGCTGCGCCCAATTCTGCTTACTACAATTACAACCCTGCTTGGCCTCCTGCCCATGGCCTACAGCCTGGGCGGTACTGACCCGTTCCTGGAACCCATGGCACTGGCGCTTTCCTGGGGACTGCTCTTCGGCACCCTGGTCACGCTTCTTGTTATCCCTGCCCTGTATTTGCTCTGGGAGGACAGGGCGGCTGCGTTCAAAAAAGGGTTTACCAAACTATATAAAAAAGCGCTTAATACGGCTCAGAAAGTTCAAAAAGCTTCCATTGGGCTTCGGGTGTGGACATATTTTTATGATAAATTCATCCTGAGAATTTTTATCGCCATATGGCTGGTGCTATTTTCCTTTCTGTTCCTGCCCGAGTTTTCCGGGAATATCCGGTTCAATCCTCATGGTGAAGGTCTTGTTATTTCCGGGACCAGGGTCTCCGGGGGAGAATGGCTGATCTTTTTCGCGGGCATTTTTATCCTGAGCATTCTCTGGCGCCTGGTTATGGCATTCCTGGAATCACGGTATCATTCTCCTTCGCGAAGGGCTCTGGGAATAATTGTTGTTGATAACAACGGAAACAGGATCGGTTTTTTAAAAAGTTTCGTTCGATCGTTGTTTAAGATCTTTCCGTTAGGGATTATAACTCTTATAAGCATGGAGCTCAATCCCGATGGTAAAGGGATTCACGACCGGATTATGGGAACGGAGGTAATTCAGCCTGTTCAAGAAAAAAATATTTGACAAAAAGACACTAAATTTATCCTGGTATATATTCTTTTGAGGAAGCTATATTCTATACACCAGGAACAATTTATGAAAGAATCTACACGGAAAATGCTCAAACAACATGGATGGAGGATTGATCTTTTTATTCATGGATACATCTATTTTGTCTTTTATTCATATTACAATAAATTCGCTATATTTATCACGACGGTGCTAAGAAACGTCTTCTGGTGGTTTAAACCGCTGATTAAATACAGCACAAAATATATATTCAATCGATATCACGGTAAGGTTTTAACCCGGGAAAATACCGGGAAGATACTGGCTCTGGATGAAGACATCCGGGTAATTTCCGAAAAAAATAAAAAAATTATCCCCTATGCCCACTCAACAAAAATCATATTTGAAAACCCTTCATCTATTGTGGTAATGGACTGCCCGTGCAAACTGGCAAGCAATGCTCCATGCCGTCCTGTTAGTACCTGTATAGCCATTGGTGACCCCATTGCCTCCTTCTGGCTGGAAAGCTGCAAGCGCTATCATCCCAGGAAAATATCACAGCAGGAAGCGCTCGACCTTATCAAAGAGCTCAGGAAAACCGGCCATTTCCAGCAGGTGTTCTCAAAAAAATCGAGTTTAGGGCAGACCTATGCCATTTGCAACTGCTGCAAGCATTGCTGCTCCGCTCATAGTGCCACCAGGCTGGCACGGATCGCGGAGAAGTCCCTTACCCAGATCGCGCCTTCGGGCTATTCGGTTAAATGGGATAAAAGCAAATGTCAATTGTGCGGGAAATGCGAGAAAATTTGTTCCTTTGATTGTTATGATCTGCAAAACAGGGAAAACATATATCAAAAAGAAAGGTGCGTTGGATGTGAACTCTGCGTGGAGCATTGTCCCAATGGCGCTCTTTCAATATACTTTGATGAGGAAAGAAATATTCTGCCCTTTGATATTGATATCATCAAACAATTTTAAAACGGTACTGCAAGGCCCTGGAAATAGCCAGGGCTAACAAATACTGTTGTTCATTCCCTTTCACCTGGTATTCATTTCATATCACTTGACAGTAAAATAATAACATAAAACATCCGGATCAAAGAGGATAATAAAATTTTTTTTGGAATATTTTTATTTGACTTACTCTAAAATTATTGGTATCATTTTGTTTTGGGAAATAACTAATCCCGGCAGTGCAGACCATATAAAAAGAAAAGAAAAATATAAAAATAGATCCGGAACAAAAGGAGCTGCATTATGAATATACTTGTTATAATAGCCATTCTTGTGGTAATTTTCCTGGTATTTTTTGCTATTAATGTATTACAAGCCGGCATCGGCGGGTGGGATGGCAGATCAATGGAAAACATTCTTGGCGTTTCACCGGAAGATGCTGTCCCCGAAGACCTTGAAAGACTTTCAAAATCAGAACTCATGCAGCTTTTCTACGCGGCTCCCGCCCCGGAGTTTTTATCAATAAAAGGTGAGATTAAAGGAAAAATGCTTCCTGTTGGTATTCTGTTTTTCATGGTACGAATTCTGGAACGAAGAATATTTGGCCGAGGAACCTGGCTTGGAAAAGCATTTATACAAAATGAAAAAGACAGGGGCTGGGGATATAATCTTTTTGTATCGCCCGGAAGTTCCGGAAGCCCGGGTATTGACCGGATGCGGAAATTTGATTCATACGTAGCCAAATCAAAAATCGACAGCAAAGATTCATTTTATGTTGATTATTTCAACTATAACAGGGCACTCATACACGGTTTCTGTGACGAATTTCGCAAAATAAATGACCGTCTCTATATTGGTCAGGCCTATATTAGTTATTTTGGAGGCTCAATAAATCCTTCGCCATTCTATTTATATGATGAACCGGAAGAAATTAAGGGTGTCGACAGCATGAAACTCCTTGAAGGAAAATGGGCTCTGGTTACGGGAGCGTCGAGCGGAATTGGCGTTGATTTCTCGAATGTACTGGCCGAGTACGGCTGCAATATAATACTCACCGCCAGGCGTGAACAACTCTTACAGCAGGAAGCCGACAAGATCGCCGCGAAATTTGGCGTAAAAACCGAGATTGAAGCCCTGGATTTAAGTCTGCCCACGGCACCCATGGAATTAATGCAGCGCGTTAAACAAAAGGGAATAACCGTAGACATACTAATCAACAATGCCGGGTCCGGGGTTTTCGGAACATTTACCGAAACGTCCTGGGAACGGATTGAAAGTATGATAAAGCTGAACGTAAACACCCTCACCCATCTCACCAAGATTTTTGCCGATGACATGGCCAATAGAAATTACGGATACATTTTGCAGGTCGCGGCTAACAGCGGGCACACCCCGGTACCGAACTATGCCTCATACGCCGCGTCAAAAGCATATGTCCTTTCGTTTGGCCAGGCCCTGGCCCAGGAATTGCGAAAGAGTAATGTAAAAGTAAGCGTCCTGTCCCCGGGAGTTGTATCAACATCCTTTCTTGATCTTGCCGGGCAAAACGCGACATTTTTCCAGCGCCTTTTTATGATGAAAACCAGGATCGTCGCGGAATCCGGTATTAACGCCATGCTCAAAGGAAAGCAAATGGTAGTTCCCGGGATCCGGGGAAGAACCATGCTTTTACTTAATCACTTTGTATCACGAAGATTTCTGTCTCGATTCACCTACTGGTTCATGAGACACTAGGTGCTCATAGGCAATTATATAAAATTAAAAAAAAATTTAACCGAGGAGAGTTTCAATGATAACATTTATAGTACTCTGTATCGCGATAACGATATTGTCTTCATATATCTTTTCCCGTTTTCTCCTTTATTCAAACCGGCAGCCCCTTACGCGATCGCCAAAAGATTACGGGATGGAATATGAAAATATTGAGTTCATTAGCCAGGACGGTCTTAAAATCAAAGGCTGGCTCATTCCGGGGAAGTCGGACACTTTGATTATTCAAACACATCCATTCCCCTTTAACCGCGCGGGCTTTTTGTCTCAGTTCCAGGGTTTTTTGCGGCTCTTCAGAACAAATGTTGATCTTGTTAATATGGCAAAAGTCTTAAATGAGAAAGGGTATTCCGTGCTCATGTTCGATTTTCGGAATCATGGAGAGAGCGACAGCGGAATTACCGGTATTGGCTTAAACGAATACCAGGACGTGGTAGGAGCGATCAATTTTATAAAATCAAGAAAAGAGCTGGCATCAAAAAAAATAGCGTTTAATTCTTTCTGCATGGGAGCTAATTCCACAATTATAGCACTCTCAAAAGAAAAAGAATTGCTGAGAGATGTACAATGTGTTGTAGCCGTCCAGCCCGTATCAATGCTAACGTTTATTATATCCTATACGGCAAAAGTCTTTACCCAGTTGGGTCTGGTTATGCTTCCAATTCTAAACAAGATGCTGCAACTCCAGGGCGGGTATCCTTTAAAAGATGTTTCTCCCATACCTTATTTGAGTGACCTTGAAATCCCCATACTCTTTATTCAGACAGCTACCGATCCCTGGACGAATTTAAAAGATGTAGTCTCAATGTACGAAAGGACTCCGGGGACCAAAGAGCTCCTTTTAATTCCCGAAGTGATGGGCCGTTTTGACGGGTATAACTGGGTTAGCAGGCACCCGGAAAAAATATTAGATTTTTTTGATAAACACATAAAATAAAATAATTGAATTTGATAAATAATGAAAGAAATAACACTTAAAAATATCCGTTTACCCAAGTATACCCTTGAGAACCTGCCTCTTCTCAAGCGGTTAAGAAAGGAAGTATTGCGGTCAAAACCCGAGGTTTGTATTGAACGGGCAAAATACGTAACCTCCTATTTAAAAAACTTATCATCGCCCGATGAACCAATGATGATAAAGAACGCCAGGGCAATTCACTATTTCCTGTGCAATAAAACTCCCCTGTTTTTTAACGACAGCCTTATTGCGGGAACAACCTCATCAAAATTCTTTGGCGCTCCGGTATATCCCGAATTTAACGGTCTTCTCGTCTGGCCGGAAATATATACAATCAGTACCAGGGAAAAAAACCCGCTGCTGCTGACAAAAAAAGAAGCTGAGGAGTTAAATTTCCGGATTTTCCCATACTGGATGGACCGGACCATTCACGAACATACCAGGGCAAAATTCAACAATCCCGACTGCATGAAACTGTTTGAAAGAATCGTCTTTTTTTTAGCAGGGAAAGCCGTATGCATAACACATACGGTCCCGGACTACACACGGGCTCTTGAAAAAGGAGTTGAACACATTATCCGGGAAGCTGCCGAAAAAGAAAAAAAAATTCGCGAAAAAGAAACCCTGAACGATGAGGACAGGAGAAATCTTGAATTCTACGAAGCTGTGCAAATTGTACTGGAAGGGATTATAGCCTATGCCGGGAATTTAAGCCGCAGGGCCGCCAGTCTTGCCGCTGCCGAAAAAGATCCGGAACGGAAAAAAATCCTTGAGGATCTATCGGAAGTCTGTTCCAGGGTTCCAGCCAGGCCGGCACAGACATTCAGGGAAGCGATTAATGCGCTCTGGATCATCCAGGTGGGTATCCATGCCGAAAACATTAATATGGCCATGAGTCCCGGACGACTGGACCAGGTGCTCTACCCCTATTATAAAAAAGATAGAGAGAACAACACTATTACGGAAAAAGAAACACTTGAGCTGGTTGGCTGTCTCTGGCTTAAGATGAATGATAACACCAACCTGATTCCGGAAACCGCGGAAGAAATGTTTGGCGGCGCCAGTACTGTTCCTGCTGTTACTGTTGGCGGTATCGACGAGCAGGGGAACGACGCGGTCAATGACCTTACGTATATTATGCTCAGGGTAACAGAGCTTCTTATGACCAGGGATCCCAATGTCAATGCTCGCTATCATTATGAAAAAAACTCTTCGGAGTACCGGGACAGGCTTGCTGAGGTTATTTATACGACAAAGGCTATTCCGGCGCTTTACAATGACGTTGCAGCCATTAAAACACTGGAGAACCAGGGTACAAAATCAGAACACGCGAATGATTATGCAGTTATTGGTTGTGTTGAGCTATCGTCTGCCGGAAGAAGCTACGACTCCAGCAGCTCTGTTATGCTTAACCTTGTATCGGCGCTGGAGCTTGCCCTGTATAACGGAAAACGTCCGGCAACAGGAGATGAGCAGATTAGCCCGG
>JAAENB010000559.1 GCA_024224995.1 bacterium
TCTTACACTTGGCCATGAAATATCAGGAACAGTTGTGGCAGGAGATGAAAAATGGGTTGGAAAAGAAGTGCTTATCCCTGCTGTTATGCCATGCAGACAGTGTTATCTCTGCAAAACCCGCCGGGGCAACAGGTGCCTGAGTCAGAAAATGCCAGGCAACAGCATTGGCATTTACGGGGGATTTTCCAGCCATATACCTGTTCCGGGCATTGATCTGTGTGAAGTAAAAAACCGGGGAGATATACCCCTGGCCCACCTTGCTGTGGTAGCTGATGCTGCAACCACTCCTTTTCAGGCAGCCAAAAAAGCAGAACTGGAAACAGGCGATAATGTTATTGTGATCGGCGTCGGGGGTGTGGGCCAGTATATGGTACAGGAAGCAAAGGGCCTGGGGGCTGGAACTGTCATTGCTGTTGATATTGCTGAAGACCGCCTTCAAAATATTCTTTCTTATGGCGCTGATTTTGTTATTAATGCTACCGGCAAAACTCCCAAGGACATATCTAATGAATTCAAGGGAATAAGAAAACAAAAAGACCTTCCTGCTTATGGGTGGAAAATTTTTGAGGCCACAGGCACAAAACCGGGCCAGGAATTAGGTCTGAACCTTCTCAGTTTTACAGGAAAACTGCTCATCATCGGTTTTGGTATGCATAAAGTGGAATATTCCATAAGCAGGCTCATGGCCTTTGATGCGGAAATCATAGGCACATGGGGATGTCTCCCGGAATATTATCCCCAGGTTCTTGATATGGTGCTTTCCGGGAAAATCGTATTAGAGCCTTTTGTCCAGACTCGGCCCATGAGTACTATTGAGGAAGCATTTGAAGAAGCTCATAAAAAATCGCCGGATAAGCGTATTGTGCTGACACCGGATTTTTGACGATTGATGATTGACGATTGACGATTGATTGATGATTGATGATTGATGATTGATGCTTGAAACTGGCGAAAACCGGATCATGTTTCAGCGAAGCATGAAAGTCTGGCAACCTGGCAACCAGCAACCAACTTTCATATAAACGGTCATGAACTTTCGGTCACAACGAAGCATGAAAGCAGAAGAAACCGGGTTTTTTAAAAAAACCCGGTTTCTGGCACTTTCATATAAATAAGGAGAGCAATTATGGCGTTAGAATGGATGCCAAGAGATAATGAAAAAAAAGATCATTCGCTGCATACTGATGTTCACTGGGGAAAAGAAGAAGACGCCCCGTGTGTTGTTTATGAAAAGCGCCCCCTGAAGGATCCGGACGGAAATGTGGTAGAAGGTCTTTTTGTGTCATGGATTCGCCTGAACAATCCCAAACAATATAACTCCTATACAACTGAAATGTTAAAAGGCGTTATTGCCGGTTTTGAA
>JAAENB010000560.1 GCA_024224995.1 bacterium
TTCAAAACCCCTGGCGTTTAAATTTTTAGACACGTCTACTGCCTTTAAATGTTATCTTAATGGAAAGGAACTGGCAAAAGCCGGGATTACGGGCAAATCCGCCGAAGAGATGAAACCCGCTTTTGTGCCGAAGCGGGCGGTCTTTATTACGGGTGAAGAAAAGCTGGAAGTGCTGGTCCATGTGTCGAATTTCCACTACCGCAAAGGAGGGATGTGGGAGAATATCAGTTTTGGCACTGAAGAAGATATAAGCGATCTCAGGGAGAAAAATATTTTTTTTGACCTCTTCTTATTCGGCAGTATTTTTATCATGTGTCTCTATCATATTGGGTTGTTTGTTCTCAGGAACAGGGACCGGGCTTCTCTTTACTTTGGAGTTTTTTGTCTTTTTGTCTCGCTCCGGACTATTTCAATTGGTGAACGGGTTTTCGTTAAATTTTTTCCCCTCCTGGATTGGCACCTGCTGGTGAGACTTGAATATCTTACCCTCTCCGTGCCGCTTTGTTTTTTTCCCCTGTTCATTCATTCAATTTTCCCGGGTGAATTTTTAAAAGTCTTTATTCGTATGATACTGGTTTTTTCCGGTGTCATGACCGCTTTAATCCTGTTGGCGCCAATAAAAATAATGACATATACGGCACAACCATTCCAGGCAGCTGTTGCTTTTACCTGTATTTACGCGTTTATAATGCTTATTGCCGCTATTAAACGAAAACGGGAGGGAGCAGGTATTTTACTGGCTGGATTTTTAATATTTTGCATTGGCATGTTCAATGATATTCTGCATAATAATTATATCATTCAAACAACGGATGTTACTCCCTATGGTCTTTTCCTGTTTATTTTTTTTCAGGCATACCTGCTTTCGGTCCGCTTTTCCAAAGCCTTTTTCGCGGTTGAGCGTCTTTCTATTGACCTGGAAAACAAGAATATGCGCCTGCTGGATATGGACCGGCTTAAAGACGAGTTTCTTGCCAATACCTCCCATGAACTGCGGACTCCGCTTAATGGTATTATCGGTCTTTCCGAGTCTTTGCTCGAAGGAGCTGGCGGAACGGTCTCGGACGCGGTAAAGCGGAATCTTTCTCTAGTATCGGCAAGCGGGAGACGCCTGGCTTCCCTGGTTAATGATATTCTCGATTTTTCCCGGCTTAAGGAGCGGGGACTGGAGCTCTTGCTGAAACCGGTAGATCTTTCCATGGTGGTAAATACGGTTATCACCCTTTCCTCTTCTCTTACGGGTACAAAGGATCTGGAACTGAAAAACAGTATTGGTTCAATTCCACCGGTACTGGCAGATGAGGACCGTCTTCAGCAGGTACTGCTGAATCTTGTTGGCAATGGGATCAAGTTTACGGAATCGGGCTTTGTTGACATAAGCGCGGAATATTACAAGGAAAAGGGAAATGAGCATGTGGAAATACGGGTTACGGATTCCGGTATTGGCATCCCCGAAGATAAACTGGATATCATCTTTCAATATTTTGAGCAGGTAGACGGTTCTTCGGAACGAAAACACGGCGGAACCGGTATTGGTCTTGCCATTACAAGGAAACTGGTTGAGCTTCATGGGGGGAGAATTTTCGCGCGATCAGAGGACGGAAAGGGAGCTGAGTTTGTTTTTACTCTTCCCGTGGCGAGTGAGCATGCCCATGAACAACCTGGTGAAGAAGAAAAGAGCTCCGTCATGGAAGCCGCAGTTGAGCTGCCGTTTTCCCCGGTTGTGCCATACTCGTTAACAGAAACAGAAAAACAGGAGCCTTTGCCGCTGCACCGGGAAGGGCAGGTCTTTGAACTCAGCCAGGAGGATGAGAAAAACCCGGACCTGGTTATTCTTGCCGTAGATGATGACCCCGTAAACCTCCAGGTAATTACAAACCGTTTTTCTTTCAGGAACGTGACAGTGCTTACCGCTTCAAGCGGCGGGGAAGCCTTGCGGTGCATTGAAGACAGGGGAAAACCCGATTGTATTCTGCTCGATATCATGATGCCGGGAATGTCCGGGTACGAAGTATGCACCCGGGTGCGGGAGCAGTATCGCCCTATTGAGCTTCCGGTGATACTCCTTACCGCAAAGAACCGGGGTGGGGATTTTTCCGCCGGTTTTTCCGCCGGGGCCAATGATTATATAATAAAGCCCTTTATAAAAGAAGAGATCCATTCAAGAGTATTATTCCACTGCACCCTGTCCCTGTATTGGAAACAGCTGCACCGGGCAAAACAGACCCTGGAGGAGCTGAACAGTAATCTTGAAGAAAAGGTGGAAGAGCGGACTGCCATGCTCAGTGAAGCTATGGTGGAACTGGAAGCGGCAAACGATAATTTAATTACTTTTAACCGGAAACTGGAAAACGCCTATGGGGATCAGGCCCGTGACATGAGAATGGCAGTGAATGTTCAGCGGAGTTATTTACCCCGGAAAGCTCCTGAAACTGCTCTGTGGGATATCTCATATAAATTCAGGCCCATGGCCGGTGTTTCCGGAGATTTTTATGATTTTTATATGTCTGATAATGAACTGAAAGGTGTCTCCCTGTTTGACGTATCGGGCCACGGTATTGCCTCGGGGCTCATTACCATGATAGCCAAATCGATCCTTTCACGGAAATTTACCCCTGATCCTTCCCGGGGACTTAACCGGGTTATGGAAGAGATTAACAATGACCTGGTTGCCGAGCTTGATGCCCTGGACTTCTACTGCACCGGGGTTCTTTTGCGGTTTAACCAAAACCGGGTGGAATATGTCCGTGGCGCGCATCCCGATATCATTATCCGGACCAGGGAGGGGGTACGTATTCCCACGAAGAAGGCCAATGAAACAGGCGGCGGGGGCCTGCTCGGTTTTTCCGAACTGCTCATGGACTTTGAGACTTCCTCGTTCTCTGTGGAAAAGGGAGATTTTATTGTGCTCTATAGCGACTGCCTGCTTGAGTCGAA
>JAAENB010000561.1 GCA_024224995.1 bacterium
GCGCGAAAAAATTGAAAAAATTATCAGGAAAAATACAAAGTTTAAAAGTCATTTGCGCGGAAACCGGTTCGCTGGTTTCTGTGCGGGTTTAGCAGTTAATTTGAAAACGTTCAATTACCATAACTTATTCCGTAAAAAAGATCCCCGGCCTCAGTTTCATCATTCCATACAGCCCCATCTGTTGACGTCATAATTCGGCCATTCCAACCCACAGCGACAAACATAGGATTTGATGTATCTGGTGATGTATCTGGTTGGCTCCTTTGTAATAATAAACCAAGATCATCTCCGCATGAAGAGAGTAGAAAAATAATTGATATTACGATCAATAAAAGGGGTATGCTTTTCCCGGCTGGTTTATGTAAGCTATTCATATTCATATTCAACATGTTTTATATTAAATATAATATAGTCTTAAGTAATAATCAAGCTTTTTTGTAACTACTCAGCTATACATTTTATTATTATCACATTAGCAGTCCTGGTTATGACTTCCTGCGCCACCATAAAGCAAAATATTGAAGCGCGAAAAAATTGAAAAAATTATCAGGAAAAATACAAAGTTTAAAAGTCATTTGCGCGGAAACCGGTTCGCTGGTTTCTGTGCGGGTTTAGCAGTTAATTTGAAAACGTTCAATTACCATAACTTATTCCGTAAAAAAGA
>JAAENB010000562.1 GCA_024224995.1 bacterium
CCAGCCAGTAAAGGCGTTGCACTGCAACGTCTCTCAGAACCAAACCCCTGGCCGGAGCATCTTTGCAAAACAGGCTCCGGTATCGACACAGTTTCTGACCTATTTTTCCCGGCCATTCGGTGTCTGAGCGGAGCCGAAGACCCGGGCCTCCGATTACCCTATTCCCCAACAGGAACAAACTCCTCCCCCACCCGCTTATACTGCTCCATTTTCACCATCCTGAATTGATACAGCTCTGCGGCATCAACTCCTGCCAGGAAGAGCAGCACTTTGTCGATGCGCATTGATCCTTCTGTTGCGGTAAAAAGCCGCAGGGTAAAACGGCCCGGCTCGTCAATTGTATATAAACAAATAACATCATCAAAGAGCAGCTCTTTTTCCCCTTTTTTGGTCTTTTTAACAAAATTTATCTTAGCCTCAAGATTGACGAGGATCTTTTCAAAGAGAGCTGTGTCTTCAAGTTCCACACGGTAGTCTACGGCCGCGGTGAGTGCCATGAGCGATTGTTTTTTGCTTTTACTCTCGGGATCGAGGGTGTGAATGCCGGTAATTTCAATTCCCGGAGGCAGGGCACGGTTTAACGCGCCAATGGCATTAGCCGGGAGCGGCGCATAGAGTTCTACATCGGCAAGTTCCGCCTCGCTTTCTATTCCCAGGGGGAGCGGGAAGCCCATAGAGAGTTTTTCCCGTTTGTTAAACCCCTGCGTAAAGGCCGCGGGAATTTCGGTCATGCGAAAGGCCCGTTTTAAAATTTCTATTATATCGAGATGAGGAATAAAGCGGGCGAACCCTCTTTTTCGAAACCGGACCCGTATGGTTTGTTCGGTCAGGTATTTTTCCTGAAAGGCCTCAAGCGCCCGGCCGCATCCCGAAAGATCCAGGGGTTCCGCGTATTCCTGCTTTTTATTTACAAAGTCTTCGGGCTTTTGAATATGATCCTTCCGTTTTTCCACCAGGGATTCAAACCCGGTTTTGATTACGCTCCAGGGTAGAATTTCCCGCTCATCCCGGGCTGATAAAAAAGACCGCCATTCGGGTATGTGGGCATCCAGTGTTTTTTCCCAGGTATAATATTTAAAATGCTCGGACCATGAATCGAAGCGGCATCCGGCCTTATATGCTTCGGAAATGACCGTGCCCAGGCGGGAATCTCCCCTTGAAAAAATACCTTCAAGGAGCGAAGATTTTACATTATGGTTTTTTATCTTTACGGACCGGGGCGAGCCCTGTTTAATTTTTAAGATTGCCTGGTTAAAATATTCCTCATCTTTCATTCCCGCTCTTTGAAAAGGGGTATGAGGCTTGGGTACAAAGGGCGATAAGGTTACATTGATATCCTTGCCTTTGCCCCCTATACGTACGATATTTTTTAACAGGGCGATAATTGCCTCTGCTTCATCATCTTCATCACACCCGGGAAGCCCCAGCATAAAATAGAGCTTTATTACCCGCCATCCCTTATTAAACAGGGTTTCCACAATCGCCAGCAGGTCGCTGGTGATTACTTTTTTATTGGCAACTGCCCGTATATGCTGGGAGGCAGACTCCACTGCCAGGGTTATGGATGCTTTTCGCACGTCCGAGACCTGTTCGATTATTGGAATTGTCCGGGTATCGACTTTTAAGGATGGCAGGGATATTGAGACTCCCTGTTTTGTCAGTTCCGGCAGCACCCTGTTTAAGAGGCTCGTGAGATTTTTATAATCGCTGATAGAAAGTGACGACAAAGTCAGTTCATTATACCCGGTATTGCTTAATATGGTAAACAGGCGCTTTGCCACTGCTTCATAGTCATGAGCCCGGTATGGCAGATCATAATACCCGGCATGACAGAACTTACACAGGTTATAACAGCCCCGGGCTGTTTCCAGCACTGCCCGTTCCTGGGTTATGCGGATATTTGGTACTATCGGTTTTTCCGGGTCTTTCAGTTCCCTTTCCCGGTAGACCCGTTTCCTGACTTCGGTTCCCTGTATATGTTCTATGACCGGGCCTTTATAGGTAAATTGATACCGCGCCGGCACCAGTACTCCGTCGATTTGCGCCAGCTTTTCCAGGAGCTCTTTTCGTGACAGGGTTTCCGCTTTTGTGCTTTTTACCAGGTTAAGAATATCGACAAGTCCTTCTTCCCCGTCTCCCACGAGAAACGCGTCTATAAAATCGGCTCCGGGAAACGGATTTGACGCCGACTCTCCTCCGGCTATTACCAGTGGATGGGAATCGTTCCGGTCCGCTGCTAAAAGCGGGATCTTTCCCAGGTCCAGGACCTGGAGTATATTGGTATATAAAAGTTCATGTGAGATATTAAATCCTAAAATATCCAGCTCTGCCAGCGGGGTAAATGTCTCCAGGGTATAGAGCGCTGCGTCCTCTTTTCGAAGCATCTCTTCAAAGTCCTGTTCCACGGGAAAAACCCGTTCACAGGCTATTTCATCCATTTGATTGGCTATATCATACAATATCCTGATCCCGTTGTTGGACATGCCCACTTCATACAGGTCGGGATAGCATATTGCCATTCTCACCAGGGCTTCTTCTTTTACGATGCTGTTAAACTCTCCGCCGATATAACGGCCCGGTTTTTGCACGGTTGAAAGCAGCTTTTCAATTGTTGCTGTTGATAATTTCATTTTTGTTTCCAAATTCTTTTTAGTTCAAGGTTCTTCGCCGCCGTGGCTGGTTTCCGAAGATTTTATCCCGGGTTCTGTTCTGTTTCACGGGGTTGAAACCCCGAGCTACATGACTCCACCCCTCTGGGGTGATTTTGTCCCGGGTCAACACCTGCAAATATCCATACCTGGCATACGATTCAAGCCCATTGCAATAATGCCCTGGAAGGGCATCGTTACGTAGCCCGGGGTTTGGTTTTGGAGACGTTGCATGCAACGTCTCTACGGGCTTTTTCTTAACCGATCACCGATTACCCTCCCCCAAGGGCCGCCGACGCGATCCGAACATACTCATTTATTCCCAGACTCTCCCCGCGAAGGGTCTGCTCCACTTCCGCCTTCTCCAGGATCCCTGTTACTTCCTGCCTGGACAGCTCCAGGTGCGGTGAATCGGTGAGCGCTTTTACCAGGGTTTTTCTTCTTCCCCAGAAGGCCGATTTTACCACCAGGTGAAAGAGTTCTTTGCCCTTCTCATCCAGGGGGAGATCTTTTTTTCGTGTGAGCCGCATAAAGGATGAACTCACATCGGGCCTGGGGAAGAACGAGTTTCTTTCCACTGTGAACAGTATTTTGGCTTCAAAATAAAAGCCCAGGGTTACGCTTAAGGCGCCGTAATTCTTATGTCCCGGCGGTGATATTATCCGCTCTGCCATCTCCTTCTGGATCATTATATAGAGCTCATCCGCCCGGTATTGATGCGCGATCCGAAACAATATCTCTGACGCGCAATAATAGGGCAGATTGGATACTATTTTCGTAAATTCCGGGTCCAGGTCAAGCTTTAAAAAATCCTTATGATAAAGACTAAAATTCTCCCGCTCGCCATACCTGTTTTCCAGGCTGGCCGCCATACCTGAGTCTATCTCTACTGCAGTGACTGCCCCTGCCTGCTCCAGGAGCGGTTCCGTGAGCGCTCCCAGTCCCGGCCCTATTTCCAGAATTACATCGGTTTTTACTGCGGATACGGCCTTTAATATCTTTTGGGTCATGGCCTCACTGATGAGAAAATTCTGTCCCAGTCTCTTGTTTGGTGAGAGGCCGTATTGATTTGTTAGCGCGATTACTTCTGTTTTATTCATTATGCTGATAATCCTTGATTTAAGAAGTGCCTCGTTATGAGAAAAGAGGCTCCTTCAGGGGGCTTTTATGTATTATTCGGGTATTTTTGTCAATAGAATAGCGCAATTGAAAGTCTTGAAAAACGACAAAACAGCAACCTTTGTTTAAGACATATTCGTCATGGACAAATTCCAGTTTTGTGCATAAGACAAAATTTGTCTGTAAAAAAATACACTTCCGGTATTGACAAAGTCCGAATATATGCTTATATTGCAAATAGTTTATATAAAAAGGATAATAATACATGGCCCTGACTGATGAATTGAGAAAATTATTTGACTCTCCCGAAGAGTCGGACGTTGATATGGACTCCCTTTTTGGTAAGGATATCGCGGTAGAAACGGTCAGCAATGAAGATATAAACATAGAAAACTTTGACTCTGAACCGAGCAGGGGCAGCAGCTTTGAAAAAGAGCTTTTCGGGGATAATGAATGGCCCGAAGATGAGCCCGTCTCCGGTGACGTTCCCGATCCCCTTGAGCGGCGGGAGCACCCTCCTACGGAAGCGGTCGACTCCCTGGTGCAGTCCATTGAACTGGATATGCCCGTTGAAGTTGAGGAGCCGCCCCAGAGCCTGCCGGAAGAATCATCCGGTGAAGTCTCTACGATTAAAAAAGATCTTGAAGAAGCCAAGAAAAAATATTACCACCATGTTGTCCGTGAAGAAGATAAGTTAATCCTTAAAAAACTCTATCAAAAAAAGAAAACCCTTTCTCCTCAAGAGGAGGCTGTTTACAATAAACTTAACTTTGAAAACCAGAAACTTTTTCACATCTGGAATGTTGAAGAAAATCTCGTCTCCTGTCTCGAATATACTCCCCTTTCAAAAGATGATCACATCAGTGTTCGTGAATCCTGTAGAGACATAATTTCCGACTTTGAAAAGAACGCGGCCTATTATGAAAAAATGCTCATGGGCCTGGCTGCCCGCGGTGTGAGCTCTTCATACCACCTGATCCAGGGCCTGTGCCTCCATTATACCAGGGTGAAGTTTAGCTTTGATCTCGACTCCCTGATTAAAATGGGCCAGATTATCCTGGCTAAGTTTAAAAACCTCGCGAAACTGAAAGGCCAAATCGAGGATCTCGAATATTGCAAAGTAAATCTCCAGGACTACTTCACTTTAAACACGAAAAAAGTCCCTACGATTAATACCAAAGAAGTGAAAAATCTCATTTCAAGGACCGGGATCAATCTTAATGATTTCATTAAAACCATCCGCTCCCGGTTCGATAATATGCTCATGCTGAGAAATGAACTTGAATCTAATTATGAATTTCTCTGCTATTATTACGATCTCAAAGAACTCTGGTATCAATCCTGTATTAAACGGCTCCAGGAGATGAATACCAAAAATGAAGTGGAATCGGAAGCCCTCATCCTCTTCCAGTCTATCCGGGAACACTTTATTGAACTCAAAGCTTCATTTATTGATAATGGCCTTGATAACTTCGGCCCCGACGGGTGCAGCTTCCGGGATCTGAGTGAAACTATTCACATGACGGGCAAATTCCTTAACTCCGTCTATTTCTGCTCTTATAACGTTACTAAAGCCCGTGAAGTAGATATTCACATCCGTATCCTGGAAAATTACCTGGGGATCCGGAAATGGCATATTGAAACCGCCTGACGGTTTTCCCCTTTTTAAAAAAAATTCATCTTTTTCTTAAAAAAATTTAGCTCTTTTACCCCTCTAATGACACTACTATTATATAGAGATAAAAAAAGTTGACTGTCAACTGTCTTAAAGGGAGAACTGCTATGACCAGCCAGAATAGAACTAATATTAATGATTCCGGGAATTTTCCCAATAGTGAATTTGCCTCAGGAGCTATATCCTTTGATGATATGTCCCTTGATGACCTCTTTGATGAACTTGATTGGCCCGATGATAATACTGTTCCCCGCCCTTCGGGCGAGTCGGCCCGGGTGCCTGGTCCGCCCCGCATCGGCAGGATTGATATTGGCGCCAGGATCGATATAGCCGGTCTCAGCAAGCCTCCTGACCCCGTTGCGGCCCCTGATTCTTCTTCCGATATTTCCTCCCTGGAAAAGAATCTCCTTGATGCCCAAAAAGAGTATTATCGGCGGGTGGTGCGGGAAGAAGATAAACTCATTCTTAAAAAATTGTTTACTAATAAAAAATCGCTCGGTCCTCATGAAAAAAAGATCTTTAAAAAAATCAACTTCGAACATCAAAAACTCTTTCATATATGGAACGTGGAAGAATCCCTCCTGGCCTGTCTCGAATATAAAGACCTTTCACGGGACGATCACCGCTGTGTTCGTGATTCC
The DNA here is from genome assembly GCA_024224995.1 of bacterium. The sequence continues at coordinate 6,084 of JAAENB010000562.1, forward strand.
TGTAAAGACATTATTTCCGACTTTGAATCCAATGCCTCCCAATACGAAAAACTGATTCTGGGTTTGGCCGCGCGCGGTGTGAGCTCTTCTTATCATCTCTTTCAGGGGCTTTTTCTTCACGCCAC